>CALJUK010000493.1 GCA_937975745.1 uncultured Planctomycetaceae bacterium
GACGCTCTGGAACGTCGAGCTGGCGTTGGTGCCGATTGCCTGGATCGCGGTCAAGCAGACGATCACGATCAAGGCCAGCATCACGGCATACTCGACCGCCGTCGGGCCGTCTTCACAAACCAGAAAGTGCTTGATGCTCTTTGCGAAATTCTTCATAGTTGCCTCTCTCTCTTGTTGCACCACCTCAACAACGCTCGTTGCCAAGGCCTCTCTTCCGAGCCAGCCGAAAGACCATTCGACTGTGCTCACAACCCGAAACAAACCTCTCTTCGAGGTTTAACCCTACGTTTGCCATCCCAGCGGGATATCCCGCGAAGATTCGGGAGTCGGTCTGCCGCCGCAGACGTTGCGTGCAGCTGACTGATTCCACTGCAAACCTAGGTCAGGGAAACCAACAGTCAAACGCGAAAACCTCAGATTCTCTTCAAGTTCTGAGCGTTCCCATTCGGCAACAGCAAAGTGAGTGCAAACACTTTCGGAGAAATGGCTTGAGAAGTGTCGTCTTTCTGCAACAACAGACAATGAGAGCACCCATCCAGACCGATCTGGGGAGCGCCACAGGAATTCGCGTCGAAAAGGACTGTACACAAACCAGTGACGACGCGGTCCTTCGGCAGAAAAACACCGCAAAATGTGGATCTGTCGGCCGACCTCGCCCCGAGTTTGAGAGTGCAGGCGCGCCGACTGCTGCATCGGCCATGGAGCGTCGCATGAGTTTCGAGCAACAGACCATGAAGGCGCACCGCAATTGTGCAGTCCGCATCCTTCCGGTCGATGTCGCACGGCCTGGGGGCATCCCAAGCCGATTCAGAAGCCGCCGTTCCGGGGGTTATCGGCGGACATCATGCTGCGACGACTCGGATTTCGAACGTCTGGTGGACGTCCTTCCGGCCAGCGATGGCCTCCCCAACCACTCTTGAGCCAACGGCTCGAGCGCGCTGCTCCTACAAATCGCGGCTTCTGGCGGCGTCATCTGCCTGATTCTGAGCGGCGGGGTTGATCCCCGCCGTTCCCAACGCTCGCTTCCCCCGCAATGCGGACGAGATTGCGTTACGCAACGGTGTTGCGAGTTCTGGCCGTGTAAGAGTTCTGGCCGTGTAAACAGCCTGTTGCGCAGGCCATTGCGCGTCCAATCGCCGCCACTGGAGTTCCCCGTGTTGGGTGTGCGCGGATCGAGAGAGCCAGTCTGCCCGATCCACGCCACTCGACGTTGCGTTCCCGCTCGGCTACCGTTGTGCCCGCCAGTAGTTTGGCAGGTTCGGTTTGGTCTCCCGCAGGATCTCGATGATTGCTGTCCGTTCCGCGGGGGCCAGGTGAGCCGCTTCGGGCGGAGCCGGGTTGGCCGTCAAGGCACGCCACAGCCTCCGGTACAGGCGGCCCTGTACGTTCGCGGGGAGCGCATCGAAGGGAGGCGTCTCAACGAGGTAACTCAGCCGATGTTCAAATAGTCGCGTTTTCAGATTCATCTGCCGCAGTGAGCGACCGTCGGCCGTCTGTCTTCCCTGCTGTTCGAAGGCCTCACGAAAGCCTGCCGTCCCGCGGATATCGGCCGTCAACCGGGGCTCGTCCGCGAACAGCAGGTATCGCAGGAGTTGTTCCTCGGCGTCGGAATGCTGTCCAAACATCTCTTCAAACGCGACCCGTGTGATCAGATTCTGGCCGTGTGCCTGATGGTCGAGCACCAGATGGGCCACGATATCGCTGTGCGGAGTCGGAAAGCCCACATCGGGGAGGTAGTCTTCCAGCGTGGCGCGGTTGCCGTGTGCCAGCGGATTCGCAATGGCTCGTTCGATTTCCGACTTGCCGATAATGTTCCCCAGGTGGGGAGACTCGCCGTGCGTTCCCGTCACGAACCACCCGCCCCAACGATGCTTCAGGGGATCGTCGTGCGTAATTCGAGAGTAGCCTTCGATCGGCTTGCCCCGATCATCTGTCAGGAAAGACCGCACCATATGGCCGGGCACATCCAGGGTGGTTCCACCGACGTGACAAGCCAGGCAGCGGCTGTTGACCTCGATTTGGGGAGCAGCGTCCGGATTCTGGGGGAGCAGGTAGAAACGCCCGCCGGCTTCCGGGTCGACGCCCGTCAGTTCGATGGCGTCCGCTCCGGCGACCCAGCCGACGTAAACATCGTCAGAAAAGTAAATCGCGCGTGGGTTCTCCGGGCGAATCAGCCGCTGGTTGACGGACGTTTTGGAGAACACCAGCAGCTGTGACTCGCGGGGGACGTTCAATACGTCGAGCAGACTCTCGAGATAACCAGTCGGCTCCCGGAATTCGAGCTGAATTTCTCCCCTGGAAATGCGGTTCGCCAGAACTGCGATCGGATCCTTTGATTTCCGGCCATGATAGTCGATGGCGGCTGTTCCGAACGGCACTGAATCGTCGATGTCGATCTGACGGACGATCATTGGCCAGGCGGGCAGATCGTCGTGCGTGCGTTCGATGGGGGGCTCGCCGCGGGTTGGCAATTCCGGCGGAGGAGGTGTCGCGGCAGTCAGTTCCGACGGCCCAGCGATTGCCAGACTAGAGAACATTGGCAAAGATGAAACCAGCAGACAGGCGATGCAGCCCAGAGCC
>CALJUK010000494.1 GCA_937975745.1 uncultured Planctomycetaceae bacterium
GGTGAACATCAAGGCGACCAAACCCAGGACCAGCAACAAGCCGACCGCGCCGCCAACACGGCCGCCTTCAAGCTGCTGTTTCCAACAGTTCTCTGCCTGATGCCGGCGATCTACCTGTTCCTGATGGGACCGGCCACAATCGAGTTGTCGAACTTCTTAAACAACGGTGGTCTGAACTCGGTCCAGAGTGGAGCCGACGCAATCCAGACGGTCAACGCGCAAACCGCCATACCCAACGCCGGTAACTAGAGCGTACTGCGTCGCAGTGCCGCGGATTCTGGCGGCGTAACCCGTCTGTCCTGCAGACCATTGGGTACCCGCACACCGCACAGTGGTGCACAGTGCGCACGCATTCTCGTTCAGGTTGTCTGTCGCCCGTTCTGAAGACGAACGCGGTTGGCAAAACTTGAAACCGGAATGCGTGCCCCGTCTCGGAACAATCATCTTGCCCCTGCGATTCGCCGCGATCCCCGGCGGTGATGCGCCTTCGCGAGCGACCCCACTATTGGGACAAGAGTTGCCAGACGACTGTCGCCAGGCCCACCGCTGCGCAGTAGTAGGCAAACCAGTGAAGTTTGCCCCGGGCAACAACGGCCAGCAGCGTACGCAGGGCAACTGTTCCGACAAGAAACGCCACGCCCCCTCCCAGCAGGAGAACGCTCCACGGGTTGCCGGCTGCTTCCCCTTTGAAAATTTTCAGCAGCATCAGGCTGGCGGCACCGCCAATTGCGGGGATCGCAATCAGGAACGAGAATCGAGCCGAGGAATTCGCCCCGACACCGACCAGCATTCCCCCGGCGATGGTCGAACCAGAACGTGAGACTCCGGGCAGAATGGCGAGTGCCTGAAACAGGCCGATGGCCATCGCCTGTCGATACGACGGGGACTGTTCCGGGACATCTCGCCCCTGCAACCGCTGAGCTGCCAGGAGTAGTCCGGCTGTCAACCAGAGACAGCAGCCGGCCACAAGTGGTGTCTCGAAGGCCGAGGTCAGCAGATCCTTCAACGAAAGCCCCACCACAACGACGGGAAGTGTCGCCAGGATGATGGGTCCCCAGGAACTCGGACGCAGGATCAACTCCGCCAGATCGCGGCGATAGACCACCACAATCGACAGCAACGTCCCCAAGTGCATGGCGATGTTGAGTTCCAGGCTCTCTTCCCCGGCAGTCTGCCCCAGGAGCGCCCCGAAAATCACCAGATGTCCCGAAGAACTGATCGGCAGGAACTCCGCAATTCCCTGTACGATCCCCAGGATCAGTGTCTGCACGAAAGTCTCAGACTGCATTGCTGCTCGGCTTCCTTACCTGAAGCAATTCGACGGGGGTGCAAGCTGTCGTGTGACTCGCACGTGAAGAAACGACCGATCAGATTCGATCGAGCAAGTCGACCCAGCGTCCGATAGCTTCGACCTCGTCTTTGCCCGGATACTGCGGAGCCGCTTCCGGAATCTCCAACAGACTCGCAGGATACCCCATCTTCTGCAAGGCCGTGACCATCGCCTCGATAGTCTTGTGGAGTTCGCCTGTCGCCTCGCACACCATCAGCCAACTAAGCGGGTATTCGGGACGATTCTCCGCCGGCCGGCTCTGGACGATCGTCTGTGACAGCACAACTCCCTGGAACAACTCTCGATGTTTCATCGTCAGATGGATCGCGAACGGACTCCCCGTGGTATGGCTGTGAAGGCAGACTCGTGTCGGATCAATCGAGTAGGTGTCGATCATCTTCTCGACGACGGCTTTGGCGAACTCGGCGTCTTCCGCAATCCAGCCCTCCGCGCGAGGCGATTTGGGAGCCACCAGAATCAAACCTCGGCGATCACAAATGGAACGCCACGCTTGCAGAATCCCCGCTTCCAAACTGTCTCCGACAGGATGAATCCAGACCACCAACCCGTACCGGGACGCCGGATTGTAACTGTCGGGGACGTAGGACCAGTATTCTCCGTCGAAGCCTGGCAGTTGGGCCACCTCTCGCCCAATTTTGACCTCCGGATCGCGTGCCGCTTGTGGATCGACGGAGACAATGGGTGCCGTCGGAAGCTCGGCCGGTACATCCGCAGCGACATTCGAAAGTGTCGCTTCCAGTGTGAGTTGCTGTTGGCCTCTCTGCACGAGAACCGCAACAACCGTCTCTGGACGTGTCAGGGTCACAGCCGAACGGAGACTGGAAAGTGTGTCTGTCTGTGTGTCGGCAACCTGGAGAATGCGGTCGCCGGCTTTCAGGCCGGCCACATCCGCGGGACTCCCCGGGAGTACGCCTCGCAGCGGGACACCGGGAGTCTCGACCGTTTCACTTTGTAAGTCGGCTGTGACGGCACCATCGGGTCGTTGCGGCAGGACGCCCAAGTAGCCCGCCTGAAAGGGAAGAAGTTCCGCCACCAGCACGGCCGACATGCGAATGGTTTCGTCCCCTCGACGGACCGCAAAGTCGAGCGTATCGCCCGCATACAGCCGCCCCAGAACCTGACGGACTTCCGACACGCGACGGGTCGGTTTGCCGGCCAGTTCCACGAATTCATCCCCCTCTTTCAAGCCAGCGTTGTACGCTGGCGAGGCATAGCGGACATGCTTGATG
>CALJUK010000495.1 GCA_937975745.1 uncultured Planctomycetaceae bacterium
TGACCAACCCAGTTTTTCAGCGTTGACCAACACTGCAAGGAGATCACCAGGATGTCCGACGCTGCCAACGAACAGACACGCCGCTACCGCGAGTTTCTTGATCTGATGCCGTTGACTCTGGCTTTGGCTGGCTTGCCGCAGAGCGATTCAGGCCGCTACTACAGCGAAGAGCAAATCGAGTCCCGTGCGTTCACGATCAAACATGCCTACAAAGCAGCTCGTACATTGGCCCGTGAATGCATCCAGAAATAACCGATCGAAAATAACCAACGGGACGAGAGAGGGAGACTTCGACGGCGTACGCCGATCTTGCTTGACGTCATGCTGACGCGTCCTGCGGCGCTCCCCCGTGATTCCTTCAGATTCACGACTCTGCAGATCTGACGACCGTCGCCGAACAGGCAACCCCGAAATGGGGAATCCGTCAAAATGTCAGCAGAACGCGGGAACCGTTTCCGCATTCGCCGAGTATTCATTGTCGAACACTTCCCTCTAGATTCGAACCGCATCCAACGAGACGGACGTTCGCGACTGGTCCCGGGCCGTCTAGTGCGCCTCTAACAGGCGGGACAGGCCTCCGAGACCAATGCTCGAGGTCGCTTTGTGAGCCCTGACAACACCGACCTGGTCCAGCGCTGCCGGGCAGGAGACGACCGTGCGTTGCACGAGTTTGTCGCCTGCTTTCAGAAGTCCGTATTGGGTTTATGCTCCCGATTTCTGCGCCACCGTCCAGACGCGGAAGACGTTGCTCAAGAAGCCTTCGTGCGCGCGTTCCGCCATTTGGATCGATACGACTCCAGCCGACCGTTGACTCCTTGGCTATTGACGATTGCGGCCAACCGCTGTCGTACGTTTCTCAGCACCAGAAATCGACATCCCAAGCCAATGGCCCATCTGCCGGGGCTACTGGCCACCCCGGATGCGTCGGATTCACCCGCCCTCCGCGAAGAACTGGAATACGCCGTTGAAGCACTTCGCGAGGACTACCGCATCTGCTTTCTGCTGTTTTACGAACAACAGCTCAGTTGTGCCGAGATCGCCACGACGCTCGACTGCCCCGAAGGAACGGTCAAAACGCGTCTCTTTCGCGCGCGTCGCGACCTGATTGCCCATTTGCGACGGCGTGGCATTGTTTCGGATACCGGATATGAATTGCGCCGATTTTGAACTCGAACTCGAACATTCCATCGCGTCCCGCCAGCCAATCGGCCCGGCCGCCGAACATCACGCCGCCGAATGTCGCCGCTGCGCTCGACTGCAGGACGAACATGGACAGCTTGATCAACTGATCAATGTCTGGAGCCTTACCCAGCCCCCGATCCGGCCGCGTGCAGACTTCGTCGATACGGTCGTCCGAAAGCTGGCCGCGGAAGTTCCAATCCCCTCTGTCACCATGCACCGGGAATCAACCGCCGCTGTCCCGCCGAGCGCTGGGGAGCGTGGGCAGTCAACAGTCACACGACATACCGTCGCCTGGGTCCAGCGGCCGATCGCCTGGTGTTCAGCCGCTCTCGCGACAATGTTGGTCATCAGTCTTCAACTGATCATTTCGTCGAAATCGGATCGCATTCCAGACTCGCACACAAATGCAGCGCCCGCCGCCAGCGCGCAGCCCGGTCAGACTGCGAAATGGACGATGGAACCGAGTGATGCCGCTTCTCTCGATGAACAGGTTCGCACGCGGAAGGTAGAAATTGGCGAAATCCTGGTCGACGCACAGAAGGCGTATTTCAACCTGGCCCAAACAGCAGCCGGCAACGTTTCGGCCGCGACCGGTGCCGTCACCAATGGAGAAAGTCTGTCGGGCCTTTTGAGTCGCTCGTCTGCAGCCGTCAGATCAGAATCGACACTGACATCGCAGCTGCAACACGATCTGGAGCCCATTGGCACGCAGGTCGACCGAGCCTTCGGATGGTTGATTCAACTGGGCGATGACCATCCGGATTCCATGCTGTAATCCGTTCCGGACAATTCGCCAACAGAGACTTCGTACGACACCATTTCTACAACGAATCCCAGTGTAACTGACGAGGGATGCTGAGATGCCAAACCGATTGTTTCGCCCATTCGCCGGTATACTGGCGGCATTCTGGATGTTCGCAGTCGGGATCGGCATCCAGGCAGCACCTCCCCGCGCGAATCTCGTCGAATACGTGACGGATGATGCCGGCCTGTGTGTCGAGCTGTTGGGACTTCAGCAGAAGGTCGCCACGTTCCTGCAGTCGGAGTTCGCCCACAGACTCCAAGCCAGCCCACTGTACCTGGAGTGGCAGGCCGGCAACGACTATCAGAGACTGCGCGAGGCAGCCGACGCCATCGAACTGGTGACCGGTGAACCGCCTGCCGAAGCGATTGGTGCCCTGTTCGGGAAACAGACAGTTCTGGCCCTGTTCCCCGTTGAAGGGGCTTTCCCGGAATGGGTGCTGCTGTCAGAAGCGGCTCCGGAAGATGCAATCAAACGATTCGACCTCTGGGCTCGGCTCGAAGAGCGGCAGGTCACTCAGTTGAGTCATGCCGGTAGCGATTACACGCGCCGCGAGAAACGAGGCCAGTTCGTCGACTACATAGTGACACACACCC
>CALJUK010000496.1 GCA_937975745.1 uncultured Planctomycetaceae bacterium
GCGGGCATTCACCCGGTTGAAGTTGCGGACAATGCTGCTGAAACCAGGACCGATCAGCGAAGCCGCGATACCGTCACTGGAAAACGTGTCGTGCCCCCCCGAGTCGTAAAGGTTTGCCGTATCGGTCCCGCCCCCACCCCGCACATCGTGTGATTCGACATTGCTCGTCGAGACGCTGTAGCTGAGCGGTCCGGTAGTGGTCACCAGTGAGGACGTCGGACCAATGTCGGCGACCTCGTCCTGCGACGAACCAGTGATCGTCGCGGTGTCGTCTCCGGCGGCACCGTCGAATGTGAGCCTTTGGAAACCGAACGCTGAGATCGACAGTCCATCCAGGGTGAATGTGCTGGCCTCGCCAAGGGCTCTTAGCTGAGCTTGGTCGTCTTCGGAACTGCCTGTGATTCGGAGGATGTCATCCCGTCCGGTTGGGCTAGAGATCTCAATCCGGTCGAAATCGCCAGCGTCAAACGTGTGGACCGTTCCATTCACGTCGACGCTGACACCAACTTCAACGGGCGAGACGCGAATGTCGTTTGAGTTCAGCAGGCCTTGAATGTGCAGAACACGATCTGCGATCCAGGTTTCCGCGGCAACTTCATTGAACCCGGCCGACCAGGACCAGGGATCATACCAGCGCTCGCCGTACTCAAAACCATTGTCAGCGAAAACGGGGCCCAGCGGCCCATCGTTGTCCAGTCCTTCATTCGACTTCGGTCGGCCCCAATGCCCGGGAAACAACAGCCAATCCAAAGCGGAGCCGTCCCCGACACGGTCCAAGTAGATGGCGTCCTCCGCTGACGGGTCGTATTCGCCTGGAAGATTGCCAAGGTGGTTTTCCTTGTGGGTCACCCACACCGTGATGTCAGATGTTGCATACGTGGCGTGGCCGCCGAGACCAACAAAGAGATGGGGGCGCAGTCCTGATCGGTTGATCGCCCTCCAGGTAATCACATCGCCGCCGTCCGCTTGGTCAACGCCCCAGAGTCCGTCAAGAAACTCAACGTGCTGTGCCATCGCAATACGATCTGGCTCCCATTGGTTCCCGTCGTTTCGCCTGAGGAAAACAGTCGCCCCCTCCCAGTCTCCCTCATGCGTATTAATGCCTCCGTGCTCCTTCCAGTTACTCCGCGGATAGTGGAAGTAGTAATTGATGGCCATCTCATCACGTTGGGCGTCATGAAGAACGGACGCGTAGATGGCGGTGTTGTCGCTCTCTGGCCCGTACTGCTCGTCTGCAAGGCTGGAAAGGTCGAGGACCTCATTGGTATCGCCACTATCCCAGATCCTGTTGTCAGCATCGGCGCCCAGAGATTCTTCCACAGACACCGGCGCCGCGAACCGTTCTCCGACATCAAAATGCAAAATTGGCCGGAAGAGTTCGATCAGGTGTTGTGTGTTCGCCACGTTCCGAATGGATCCGTCGCCGTAGCGGATCGTCGTTGGTGGGATCTGAGCGGTCGATTCTGGATGATCCGCCGCGAACAGGCTCGTTAGATTCTCGGTAACTTCGATTGCCCCTCCCAGTGAGGTGCGGACAAGTGAGAACTCGATCTGTTCGACGACGGGAGCGTCGGGGACTGCAAACGCGTCAATCGTGAACGTATGCCAGCCAGCCGTGATTGCGGGCAGTGTGGCCACGTAACGACGGATGGGGAGTCCCACATTCAGGTCGCGAGTCAACAGAGTGGCGCCGGAGCCGTCCACCTGGACGACACCGATAACGTTGCCGGATCCATCCTCCCGAACCATCCAGTTCGGCGAGAACAACTCGGGAAAGGTGACGCGCAGGTCGAATTCACCGGATTCCTCGACATACGTCGTCCACGGCACGGCCAACGGCTCGTCGCCGACCGTTGCATACCAGCGGTCAAGTCCTCGTGTGGAGGCCAGTCCGATCGGTGTCGCGGAGAATTCCGAAGTCCCATCGGTCGCATGCGTCGCTGTGGCGACGATGGCCGCACCGGCTGCCAGATTGTGCGCAACGACCCAGGTGAATTCGGCATCCCCATTCCCATCTGTCGAGACAGTCGTGTGTCCGAGATAGGTTTGTCCGGGCGCACCGTCGGGGCCGTTCTCGAAAAACTCAATTGTGAATGACTCGTTGGCATGAGAAGTGAGCAGTCCCGAGATGCTCAGGTCGTCAGTGTTTTGACTGACGGACAGGACTGTCGGGAAGTTGATCAAATTGTTGGCCCCGGAGTCGGCATCGCCAACGTCATTCGGAGTCATTCCATCAGGGCCGATGTCGATCTGCGTTGTGGCATTCGAGTAGATCGAGTTTCCGGAGATGACATTGGCCCTTCCTGAGTGTACCGCAACACCATCCCCTCCGTTGTACGCGATCAGATTCCCCCTGCCATTCAGGCCCCCAATGACATTTTCGTCAGGACCGTTCACAATCC
>CALJUK010000497.1 GCA_937975745.1 uncultured Planctomycetaceae bacterium
GAACATTCTGCGGTCCTTCGTGTTCCGTTCTGTCACAATGTCCACCCCTTCGGTTGTCCGATCAGGCGAGAGTGTCATTGTCTATTTAAGCGTTTCGCTCATATGGTGATTGTAAAACAGTCGGGCCAGCTCGTCCGTCGTGATGTCCAGGTACCGCTTGGCGAAGACCTTGGCTGAAACCTGCTCAGACGAGACTGGGTATTCGCCGGGATAGATCGAGCGGAATTCCTTGACGAAGACTTCGACGGCCGACTTCTGGCCCTTCTTCTCGCCACGGACTTCGTACGCGTAGATGTTTCCCGAAGCGCGACCCCGATACAGTTCGGCACTGTTCATTTCGCGATAATCGAACTCGCTGAGGTCGAAATGGACGATGTAGTCGCAGTCGAATTCGTTGGCGAGTTCGTTCTCACTGTTGTAGAACCCACCATTGTCATCCACCCAGGTGGCCACCCGGTTGAGGTCGACGGTTTCGATATCGCGACGGTGCAATCGCAGCGCAACACCTTCGACAATGTCAAAATCCAACGCGGGGAATTCCTGGCGAATCGTCTCGGGTATGGTGGCGATGACCAGCACCCGTTTGTGATCGCGTGAGAGGTTCACGTGCGTCCGAGCGGTGAACTCGCAGGTAATCTTCGGATCGCCGTACAGCATTTTGCCGGCCATCACGAACAACGAACAGCCGGTCTGTCCCAGCATCAGGGCGCAGGCCAACAGAATCAGCAGGACAGGGGAGGGGGCTCCCCAGCCGGCTCGGCCGTCGTCTCTGTTCGTTTTGCCATCCATGGCTTCAAACATCCTCGCAGGCGGCGATGTGGTCTGGTTTCGATTGAGTCCGGTGGAAACTCGCTCCCCAGCCCGTTCCGTCAATGGAATCGGGCGATTGTCCAGGCCCAGTGAATTGTCATCCCAAGTATCAGCCAGAACGCTCCTTGCAGCAGCATGACATCAGGACGATCCATTCCGAGTAAACGCCCTTTCCAACAACTCGCCCAAGACCAGGGGATTTGGACCGCCAACAGCCCGGCCAGAACCGATCCCACCGCATGGGCCCGGAAGGAGGCCCACCAGTGACCTCGCACGAAATGCGAAAAGCTCGTCGTCATTCCACAACTGGGACAGGGGATACCAATTTTTTCGCGGATGCCACAGGGAGACAGCCCCAGGGCTTCATGCGTGCCATAACCCCTGTCATCCGGGGGCAGAACTGCCGCCAAACCGAACAGGGCACAGAGCGCAAGGCTCCACGAAAACAACAAAAAAGTCTGATTGAATGTGAGGGGATAGCCGTCCGGGATTGAATTCCGGCCTGGAAAGGTGTCGAGAGAACGCGGTTGATAGTCGTTTTGCGGTTGCACTGCAAGACCGATTGCCCCAGGAATCGGCTCTACCCGGCCGGCAGGGGGGACTGCTCCAGCCAGTTGAACCCCCGGGAAATGTCGACTTCCAGGGGGACAGCCAGGTCCATCGCGGTGGTCATTTCTTCCCTTACAATGGCCGCCAGTGACTCGACCGACTCGGACGGCGTCTCGAAGACCAGTTCGTCGTGAATCTGCAACAGCAGCCGAGCCGGGTGTTGCTCCCGCTTCAAACGAGCATCGAGCTGGATCATGGCCCGCTTGATCAAATCGGCGGCGGACCCCTGAATGACCGTATTGATGGCCGTCCGTTCTGGCATATTCCGCTGCCGTTTGAGCGGCAGCCGAATCCCCTGAATCTCCCGACGGCGTCCCATAATCGTGTAGGCGTAGCCAGCCCGGGCACACTCCTCCACGACGCTGTCCAGCCAGGCTTCGACGGCCGAAAATCGCTGGAAGTAGTCGTCGATGAACCGGGCCGCCTCGTCCTGCGGTATGCCCAGCGTCTCTGCCAGCCCGTACGGACTTTGGCCGTAAATCACACCAAAGTTGACCGCTTTGGACACCCGTCGCATGTCCTTGTCGACCTGGTCGGCCGGCACGCCGAAGACTTCCTCGGCAACCGACGTGTGGATGTCGTCTCCCTCGCGAAATGCCTGCAGCAGGGCAGGGTCCTGGCAAAAATGCGCCAGAATCCGCAGTTCGATCTGCGAATAGTCAGCGCACAGCAGTTCGGACTTTTCGTCGCCAGCAATAAACGCCTTGCGGATGCGACGGCCTTCCGCTGTCCGGACAGGAATGTTCTGCAGGTTGGGGTCACTACTGCTGAGACGTCCGGTTGCTGCCACCACCTGGTTGAAGGACGCGTGAATCCGCCCCGTCTCGGGATTGACGATCTGAGGCAGGGCGTCGAGGTAGGTCCCCTTCAACTTCGAGAGTTGCCGATGCTCCATGATCTTGGCCGGCAGAGGATGCAGGAGGGCGAGCTTTTCGAGCACGCTCTGGTCGGTACTCGGCCCGGTCTTCGTCTTCTTGAAGACGGGAAGGTTTAATTCGTCGAACAGCACAACACGAAGCTGTAGTGGCGAATCGATGTTGAACTCGTGACCCGCTTCCTGATGAATCTCCGCCACGAGTTGTTCCAGTCGAGAGGTAACCTCGACGCTCTGCCGCTTCAACTCGTCGGTGTCGACGCGAATGCCCCGGAACTCCATGTCGGCCAGGATCGGAATCAGCGGCCGTTCGAGGTCCCAGTACAAATCCCACAGATTCTCGCGGCGAAGTTCGTCAGCGATGATGTGTGAAAGT
>CALJUK010000498.1 GCA_937975745.1 uncultured Planctomycetaceae bacterium
ATCCTGTTCCTCCAGTTGTGCCCACACCGCGAAAGCCACCCCATCCACCGGAGATATTTTTCCGGTAATCCACGTTGACAATCGATCCATAATCTTCGCCGACGATGATCGTGTTGGATGTGCCGTCGGTGCAATCCCGAATCAACGCCGACTTACCCGCCAGGAGGAGCCCATTTTGGCCCATGGTACCATAGAAAGTGTTGACCACAGCGTTGGTATTGAACGGAGCGGAGGCGGTGTAGGCTCCGCCGATACCAACGTAGTCCATCGTCATGCCGACCTCGCCCGAGCCGTTCGTCCCCTGTCCGGGGGACGTTCCGTTGGCCGATCCAACCTCAAACGGGCTCATGACGCTCGATGGGCACTTGTAGACGACGACAAGTTGATTGTTCAAGGCGGCATTGGCCGTTCCGTAGCCGCCATCTCCTGTCCAACCATTGTACGTGTTGTAGCCGTTGCCGTTGCTCGGAGTCTGCGTCAACTTGTTGTACAGCGGAGCCTGGTCGATGTACGGCAGGATGGAAGCGCGCCAGTTGGCCTGATAAATCGGCACCTGCCCACCAATGGGAAAACTCCGATAGGCGTCGTGGTAGTTGTGCAGCGCCAGGCCAATCTGCTTCATGTTGTTTTTGCACTGTGACCGGCGGGCCGCTTCGCGGGCCTGTTGCACCGCCGGAAGCAACAGTGCGATCAGTATCGCGATGATCGCGATTACCACCAGCAGTTCAATCAGCGTGAACGCTCGTTGGCGGCTCTTCGTGCGGAATTGCGAATGCATTGCAAGGGTCTCCTTCAATGGGACGGGACGAAAGAACTGGACGAAACAATGACGGTTGGTGGAGGAGTTTCCCGGCCACCTCTCGGACGAAACCTGTGGTTGATAGCAAACTCTAATAACGCGGAATCCTGAATCGGAATGCGTCGACTTGCGCTGGAAACGGCTGAATTGGCCTGGAGCCTACACTTCGCAGCCATTCAGTGTAATTGCAGGGAAATGCCAGGTCGACGACAATGTATACTTTTTGTGCAAAAAGCCGACTTTCCCGTTGGCGTCCCATGCGAACAGAAACCAGCAGGGACACTCACCGTGTTGCGATGGCGTGCCGGAGCGGCTTCACGATCTGGTCGATCACGTGGCCGGCCAGAAGACTCTCGCTTCGCTCGGACAGCATCTCGAATGTTTCGCCGAAGGATGTGTCCGGTCCGAGGCTGCCATACTGCCGGACCGTGAAATAGACACTGATCTGGTCCTCGGGAAATTCCGAGCGACGGACCTGATACGCGTTCGTCCGAGTTTCGACCATCAGACGGGCTTGCAGGCGACAACTGTCTTCCAGACTGATTGTGATCGATGGCTCGAAGTTCAGAACCTGCGTTCCGGGGACATCCAGCATCCCTTCAAACGCCGGACTTGTCCCGAGCGCCTGCGTGATGAGCTCGTCATGGTTGCCTCGATACAGAAAGTCGAAGCCCACCATAAAGTCCAACGCCTCACAGTCGAGCGGGCTGACCGACAACATGTACGGGATCAACTCGAGAACCAGTAGATGTTGTTCGAGGGCCGCGGCCACGGAGGGGGGATTGACGAAGCCGCTGCAGATGCGCCGTGGTTCGATCGCCAGCCAGCGCTGTTGCCCCTGGTCCTTGTCTTCCTCCAGAACAAAATCACCGTTCTCGCGAGTGTAGAAGTTGCGCATCGTCGGGTACTTCTTCTGCACCCGCTCAAAAAAACCAAGAATCGTCTCCCGCGTGGCGGGAAGTTGCATCTCGGTGTTGAGATTCATATTGATGAAGATGTCGTCGGCTAAAGAACCGTACGCATTCATTGAGAAACCTCGATTGAGGACGGGCGAACGACCGTTAGAACTGCCTCACGTCGATCACCACGCCGAACTGTCTACGGGCGACGCATGTGATCCGACGCCTTGACGATAGTCCGCTCCGCAGCCGAAAGGAAGACTCTGTCCGAAAACTTCTTGCCGAAAACCGAACCAGCCCGAACTCCGGGAAGAATTAACTTGCAAATGGTTGATCACGGCGCGTTCCTTTCGAGTAAACTGGCGGACAGAAACGTGAACCTAGGCAGCTGCCGTCCGGCGGCTGACTGTACCGTACAAGGGGAACCGTGATGGGGCAAAATTCCGTGGCGGTGTCGTGTGCCGAGGCCAGCAAAAGACTCCGCCAAGGCAGATTCTCCCGGAAACAGACGCAGGCCACCGACGTCCTTTCGCTTCAGATGCTCAGGACGCCGCTGTTGGACTGGGTCGGCTTTGCGGGCAGTGATGGTCGCGTCGTGTCCGTGAGTTTGGGACACAGTTCGCCAGCGAGTGTTCGCGCGGCCGTGTTGAGGTCGGCTCCCTTGCATGCTTCGGGAACGGTCCAGGAAGAGGATTGGAATCCGCAACTGGCGACTCTGCTGCTGAAGTACTCGGAAGAGCAGCCTGTCGATTTATCAGAAGTTCCCATCGTGTGGCCCCAACTGCCACCATTTCATGATCGAGTGCTGCGAGTTGTCCAGCGAATTCCGTACGGCCAGACGCTCTCTTACGCTGAGGTCGCCCGACGGGCCGGTTCGCCCCAGGCGGCCCGTGCCGTCGGAAACTGCATGCGGAACAATCGACTGCCGCTGCTCATTCCCTGTCATCGTGTGATCGCCAGTAACGGCGGACTGGGGGGCTTTACTGCACCGCGTGGAGCAGCGTTGAAGTCCGAACTGCTGGAACTCGAACGGAAGATGGCAGCCAGAGGGGATCATGCCGGTCACGCATCGACGAAATCCGACTCGCTCTAGGATCGGATTCGTGTCACCCGCTATAATGGCGACGGCGTTTCGAATGTGTGGTGTTTGCCGCAACCATGGGGGACACTCGGCCGATTGTAGGACTCTGGTCTGCGGGGCGGCCGATTGCAGTATGATTGAGGATCAACCAGCCCGGCGCGAAATGGCTCGGTGGCGCTCATCGGCCTGGATCGCGACGGCGGAGACCTGCTGATATGACAGTTCGTTCGGCTCGGCCAAGTGCCTCATCTTTGATGCTCCATGTTTACCGGCGGTCCGTTCATCCGGAACTCTTCGACGAACGGCGTTCGGGCGTGATCTGCCGCGACGGATACCGGGCCTCGTTCTACATCTGTGATGCGGGCCATGTGATCGAATTCCGCGACGGGCAGGGAACACTGACCGAGGTGACAGCGCCGCAGCACTCGCTGCTTCCCGAGCGGAAACGCTGTATTGAAACCCGGCTGCGTGGGTCGCGGGACGAAACGCTCGAACTTCCCGGAGGGCTGCGGTATCACGTCGGATACCAATTGGAAGTACTCGATCCCGAAGTCTTTGTGCACTATCACGAGGAGCTGGAACTCGACTTCCGGAATGCTCACCTGGGGCATCGCTTTGCACCACAGAATCGGCTTTCGCCCGGGCCGCTCAGTTTTCTCCTGGCGGAATCCAACCCGCGGTCGCTGCAAGTGCATACGTTCCATACGTTTCCAGAAGAGTTCTCCGTTGTGAAAACCCAGTCCCTGTTTGAACTTACGGAACTCTAATGCCGGCCAGGCCGGACGCAGCGTGCGGGTGAACTTTTTCACCACGCCAGGCCCCGGTTGACTGGTCAACCGATCCCAACCTCTGTAACATAACACGCTTGTGCTCCCCGGCGCGGGTTCTGCGCCAATCGGAGCGTGTGTGTTTCATTGCGATCGACCACGGGTAAACCGCAGCAACATGGCCAATACCAAAAGCGCAAAGAAGTCTCTCCGCCAGAACGAGAAGCGTCGCCTCCACAACCGGACTCGCCGTTCCGCATTGCGGTCGACGTTGAAGAAGTTCCGCCTGGCGATCGAAGCCGGTGATGCCGAACTGGCGACAGCTCAGTTCCGGGCCGCCGTCAAGGTGCTGGACAAGGCTGCTTCGAAGAACCTGCTGCATGCGAATGCGGCCAGTCGCCTCAAGTCTCGAATGAACAAAAAGCTGAAGGCGCTCGCGACTGCGTCCGCCAGCTAATGAGTCTCCTTTGGCTCGACCGTCGCCCTGTCTGTGACGGGCGGCTTGTCGGTTCGCGCGGCCGGCGACTCGGTTCGCACGGCACAGCGCTGGATCATAATCGCCCCCTGCCGGTCAGACCTGTGGGGGGTCTTTTTTCGGCCAGCCAAAGTCTACGGCCTCACTCCTCCTCGTCCCAGGCGGATTGCAGGCTGGCAATGCTGGCCAACGCCTCTTCGACTGACCGGACCGGCATTCCCGGGACACGACCATCGCGATCACACCGGGCCAGCAGCGTCAGGTCGTCGAAGTGCTCTGACCGGCGAAGCGACCGGGAAACCCGGCCTGTCCGCAGGTACTCGCTCGCCTCGTCCAGGTGTTCGATCAGGAACAGTGTACGCGGCGTGACGAATGGCGAGAGAGCATCGATCGCAGCAGCGACCGGCGCATGGCGGTCGATCCCCTGCCCCACTTCGTGCAGTAGGCAGGCCAACAGAAATTCTTCGTCGAAAGATCGCTCTTCGTAGCCCAGTTCGAACACTTGC
>CALJUK010000499.1 GCA_937975745.1 uncultured Planctomycetaceae bacterium
CGGCGACATCTCAGAATGCGCTCCGATGTCTGACTCAACGCTTACCCCTCCCGAACTGGCTCGCCGTTGGAAGGTAAAGCCCGCAAAGGTCATCACCTGGATTCGGCGCGGGGAGTTGCGCGCGTTCGATGCGTCGGAGCGGCCAAACTCCGGGCGTCCACGCTACCGCATCCCGATCGATGCGATCGAGGAATTCGAACAGAAGAGGGCGGCGCGTCCGCAGCAGAAGACGAGACGCCGAAAGCGGCGAGAGCGAATGGAACTTATCGAATTCTATTGAGCCATGCCTTCTACCACGACAAAACGCCTACCGATCCCGGCCGAGCCCCAGCCGGAAGACGTCTGCGCCGTTGTCGATACACGAGAGGAACGTCCGCTCGACCTCTCGCCCCTGCAGGTGACGGTAGAGACTCTCACGACCGGGGACTATTCCGTCCGAGGTCTGGAGTCGGTCATCGCCATCGAACGCAAGAGTCTGCCGGACCTGATCTCCTGTTGCGGCGGTGGTCGTGAGCGGTTCGAACGCGAAATCCATCGGCTCGCCGCTTATCCCGTGCGAGCCGTCGTTGTGGAAGCGACCTGGCCGGACCTGGAGCAAGGTGAGTGGCGGTCGAATCTCACTCCGGCGTCCGCCATCGGTTCAGTGCTCGGCTGGATTGCGGCCGGTGTGCCGTTCGTGATGGCCGGAGATCACTCACGCGCCGGTCGGTACGTGGCGCGGATGCTCTACATCGCAGCCCGTCGAAGGTGGCGGGAGAACCGGGAACTTGTCCGCAGCGTGATGGCGGAGGAGTAGCCTGTGGACGTCCAGCAACTCAAGTCGGCAGCTTCGGGACGTTGGCCGGAGATCCTGCCGGAGGCCGCAGGCATCGATCCCAATCTGCTGGACGGTCGACACCATCCCTGCCCAAAGTGCGGGGGCAGGGATCGCTTCAGGTTCGTCGACCGTGAGTCGGGGGCGTGTCTGTGCAACCAGTGTTTCCGGGAGCGCAACGGCGACGGCATCGCGGCGGTGCAGTGGATGAGAGGCTGCACGTTTCCCGAGGCGATCAATCGAATCAGCGAATGCCTGGGGCTGCCGAACAGTCACAGTGCGAACGGCAACGGCCATGCGACACGTGACATCGTCGAGGAGATCGCGACGCGCAAGAGAATCCCCGTCGATTCGTTCCGCGCGTATGGTGCTCACGCCGCCTTGCGGGGGAAGTTGCCGGTCTGCCGTGTACCGATGTTCGATGAAACCGGCGCGGAGTGCTCATACTTCGACCTCGCAACCATCAATGACAAATGGTCGAAGGGTCTGGCGGCAGAGGGCAAGCCGACCGGCTTGTTCCTGGCTGGCGCGAAGCTGCTGACGGCGGGCGATTCGGTCCTGATCGTCGAGGGCGTAAAAGACGCGGCCGCGCTACTCGGGCTCGGATTCTCCGCCGTCGGTCTGCCCACGAAGGAAATGCACGTCCGTTTCGCGAGGTTGTTCGCGGGTTGTCACGTCGTCATCGTTCCCGACCGCGACACCGACGGGGAATCGGGGGCCCAGAAGACGGCGGCGCGACTCTCAGGAATCGCCGCATCGGTTAAGGTGGCGACTTTGCCCGGAGAGTTGAAGGGCAAGAAAGGCGCGGACGTCCGGGACATTCTCGCGAAGCCGGGCGGGGAGCGGTTGCTCAGACAGACGATTGAGGACGCGCGGGAGTGGAAGCCGGACGTTGCGGCGGAAAAGACCCCGCTGCGGGATCTTGACCCGATGGAAGTCGCACGCGATTTCCTTCGCGATCGTTGCTCCCGGCACGAGGACTCGACCAACGTCCAGACACTCCGGTTCCATCATGGAGAACATCTGGAATGGCGCGGCGGCTCGTATCGCATTCTCCAGCCTGCTGAACTCAGGGCGCTTGTGGTGAAGCACGTCGATCCGTTCGCCAACAGCATCACACGCGGGGCCGTCTCGAATATCGTCGCCTGCATCGAGGCCGAATCTATCCTGTCTGGTGAACTCGAAGCGCCATGCTGGATCGGCAATCCACCGGCTGCATATGAAGACCCGCGAACCATACTCGCGGCACGTAACGGACTCTTTTCGCTGGAACGACTCGCCGCCGGCGACAGCTCGCATCACAAGCCAACTCCTCGATACTTCACGGCGAACGTCTTGGACTACGACGTTGATGCGAACGCTGCCGAGCCGTCCGAATGGCAACAGAAGATTCTGTTGGTCCACGGCCCGCGCCGATCCGGGAAGGGAACAATCGGGAGAGTGCTTCGCGCGACGATCGGCTCGCACAACGTCGCCGGCCCGACACTCGCCGGACTCGGAACGAACTTCGGACTCTGGCCGTTGATCGGCAAGCCTGTCGGCATCATTTCGGATGCGCGAATCAGTGGACGGACTGACGGCGCAATCGTGACCGAACGGCTGCTGTCGATTTCCGGTGAAGACGCACAGACGATCGACCGCAAGAATCTCCCGCCGGTGACTCTCAAGCTACCGACCCGGTTTGTCATCTTGACGAACGAACTTCCGAGGCTGGCGGATTCATCCGGGGCGCTTGCCGGCCGCATGCTCGTGCTGCCGCTGTCGCAATCGTTCTATGGATGTGAAGACCCGCACCTGACCGAACGACTGCTGACCGAACTGCCGGGCCTTCTTCGATGGGCCGTCGAGGGCTGGAAACGATTGAGAGATCGGGGGAGATTCGTCCAGCCGGAAGCCGGCTGCGAACTAATCACCGAAATGGAAGACGTGGCGTCGCCGATTGGCGTCTTCGTCCGGGAGTGCTGCATCGCGGGGCCAGAATACGAGATCGCAGTCAACGAACTGTTTGAACACTGGCGGAACTGGTGCGAACGGGTAGGCCGCAGGGAACCTGGCACTGTCCAGACATTCGGCCGTGATTTGCGGACAGTGCTGCCGTCGTTGAAGACGGCTCAACGTCGTGACGGCAACAGGGTGAGGGTCTATCAGGGAATCAGAATGAAGCTGGACTTCTGAACGGTGTCACGCACTGTCACGCGGGCTACCCCAATGCACACATACGCGGGAGCGCGCGCTGCATGAGAGACTTCAAGTAGGACTGCAATACACCGTACCGCGTGACACTGCGTGACAGGTGAAGCATGAACGGCAAGCAAGCAACGATTGAACAACTCAGGCCTGTTCCCGGTGCGGCCGATTCGCGCCGGAGCAATCGATCATCGTCGCCGGAGACCAACAGTCGGCGGCTCTGAGGCCGTGAGCATTGGTTCATTGGACCACCAATCAGAACGACGTAACAGATTGAATGCCAACAGGTTTCGCATGATTGACGGCAGGTTGCAACCTGACCGTGGACACCCCGAATCGCAGTGCGGGGCGGTTGCTGCCAACGTGGCAGATGCCGCCAGAGCCGAGGACGGCACGCCCAGGGCCGCCGCGCCCGTAGTGGGCAGCTCGACGGAGCGGCGGGCGGTGGGGGGCCAGCAGGGCAACAGGAACGCACAGCGTCACGGTCTGCGGTCCGCAAAGCTGCCGAAGGACTCCAAGTACATTGAGTACACCCTGAACGCCCTACGGCTCGCCCTGGAGGCTGCTGTGCTCGATTCCCACGGGGCCGTGACGGTCACTCACGCGGCGCTTGTCCAGTCTGCCGTGCGGCACGAGAGGCGGGCGGCCCTGGCGGAGCGATGGGGCCGGGTGAAGCCTGATCTGACGCTTTCCGAGAAGCTGTCGATCGAACGGGAGATCGGCAACGCGACCGATGCACGCGACAGGTGCATTGAGCGACTGAAACTCGACGAATCCGACCGGGGAAACATCATCGACACCCTCTACAGCCGTTCGGTCGCACAGAACAGTTCCAAGGCCGCCTCGACCCCCGTGGATGATTCGTGGGCCACCCCCGACGCTGTTCGCCGCGCAGACGCAATACCTGGCGGAGAGGAAACACGGTGAACGTCCACGCGATGCGTGACAACCCGATGCCGTTCATTGAGTCCCTGCGTATGCACGGGAGTGACGGGATCGTGCCGTTCGGCGATATCCTCGCGCCATTTCAGAGGGAGCGCTTTTCGGGCATCGTCCCGTCTCTACAGGCGGTTTCTCGCGGTATGCGACCCGACAACCGACGGATCTGGTGGGAAGCCACGAAGGGCGCGTCGAAGGATACGGACCTGGCGGCGTGCATGTTGTGGTTGCTGGCGTTCACACCGAGGATGCTCACCTGTCAGGCAGCGGCCGCCGACAAAGATCAGGCCGACGAACTCCGACGGGCCGCCAAATCGTTCCTGCAACTCAATCCGTGGCTCGGGAAACTGCTGGACATTCAGAGTTGGTGCATCGTCAATCGCCACACGGAAAGCCGACTGGAGATCCTCGCGGCCGACGTAAAGGGATCACACGGGGCCCGGCCGGACGTGCTGATCAACAACGAACTGTCGCACGTGCCTGATGAGCGGCGGGAGTTCGTCGAAAACCTGATGGACAACGCGGCGAAAATGACGTCGGGTCTCGTGGTCATCGCGACCAACGCGGGATTCCTCAGTACGTGGCAATACGAGTGGCGGGAGCGGGCCCGGACGTCGGATCGCTGGTTGTTCCACAAGTTCGCAAAGCCGGCCCCCTGGCTGACGGACGATGACATCGAGGAATCGCGGTCGCGAAACAGTGTCGAGCGGTTCCGTCGCTTGTGGTGCGGCGAATGGGTCCACGGCGTCGGCGACGGTCTCGACTACGAACAATTGCAGGAATGCGTGACGCTGGACGGCCCGCACAAGGGGCCGCTCAGCTTCTGCTGGTATGTCGCATCACTCGACATCGGCATCGTTCGCGACTGGTCCGCGTTTGTCGTGCTGGCGCTGAATCTGCGTGACGCGACGATCGAACTGGCTCACGTCTCAACCTGGTCGCCTGACGAGTTCGGCGGAGCAATTGATCTCGATTTCGTCGAGTCGGAAGTGCTGCGGGTCTGCGACCGATTCAAGGTCGCGGCGATCCTCTATGACGAGACGGAAGCACGGTCAATGGCGCGGCGTCTCGCGCGGGCCGGATTGCGGATGTTCGAATGGGATTCGTCTCCGAGGTATCAGAACCGCATGGCCACGACGCTGCTGCAGGTTGTCCGCGAGCGGAAGCTGCGACTGTTCCCGCACGAGATGCTGATGCGGGATCTGTCGAAACTGTCGATCGTCGATCGACCGCTCGGCTACAAGATCGAAGCGCCGCGGGATGAGGAGGGGCACTGCGACCGGGGCATTGCCTTGTCGATGCTGCTGCCTCAGGCGGAAGGCGCACTGGAATCTCTGCTGCATCGACAGCGGATTCCGATCGAACCGGAGGTGATCGTCCCGCCTCCCCCGGTCAAACGGGATTTTGTGATCGTGCTGGATCCGGGCCATGGAGGGAAAGATCCCGGGGCATTGGGAAAATCCGGCACTCGAGAGAAGGATGCCGTCTTGTCTATTGCCCTTCAGTTGCGGGACATTCTCCAAAAGGAGCCCTCCGTCAAAGTCGTCATGACCCGTGAAAAAGACGAATTCATTGAACTCGAGGATCGGGCCAAATTAGCCAATCAGGAAAAGGCGGATCTGTTTCTTTCTATTCATATCAATTCTCATCCGCAAAGATCGATTAAAGGTTTGGAATTTTACCATTTTGGAGAGGCCAGTGACCCTCGCGCGTTAGAAGTGGCAGCCAGAGAAAATGGCACACCCCTGGAGGATAATGCACCGGCCTGGCAGTTTATTCTGGCCGATAAATTGAACGACAAAAAAATTGACGATTCCCGTGAATTGGCCTGGACAACCAAAAAAGCGGTCGTGTCCCATTTACATTCGTATTACAAAATTAAAGATCACGGGGTAAAAACCGCTCCGTTTTTTGTGCTTCGAATGACGACCATGCCCGCCATTTTGGCGGAGATCGCGTTCATCTCCAATCCCACAGAAGAGAAACTGCTGAACAGTTCAACCTTTCGAAAACGCATGGCCCGTGGAATTTT
>CALJUK010000500.1 GCA_937975745.1 uncultured Planctomycetaceae bacterium
CAGGCGATCGCTCCCCTGCGGGTCGCGGTCCAGCGGAGGCTTGCTGGGACTTGGGTGTGGACTCTGCGCTCAGCGACTATTCGGGCGTTGTCCGGGCGGGCGGCGGCTGGGGCCGCGCCCGCGGAATTCGGGTTGGCCGATGCCGCTCAGCTTGCCGTCTTCAAGTTCCTCGACGGTCCGGCCGAGGATGATTTCGAAGTTGGCGGAGAGTTCGCCGAGCTTTGAGTCTTCGATCGGGTTGAAGTCGACCAGGACGGTTTCGCGCTCGGCCGGCTAGCGGAGTTGTCTGAAGACGCCGTCCCGCTCGTTCTGGGGGTGGCCCTTGATCAGCATCTGTGTCGTCAGAATCCGCTGCCCGTTCTTGCTGACGGCGAAGTGGATATGGGGCGTGCGGCCGGGATAGGGGACCGGTTTGATCGTGCGGAAATAGTAGCGTCCGGAGGAATCGGTGAGAAATCGGCCGTAGCCCTGGAAGTTGGCGTCCCGATTGTCGGCGTTGCCGGTGCCGGTGTGGAGATAGGCGCCGTTGCCGTCGCACTGCCAGATCTCGACGAAGGCGTTGCGGACCGGCTCTTCGGACGCGGTGAGGATGCGTCCGGTGAGATGCGTGATCTCTCCGAGCGCGGGGGTGGCCGCGTCGTTGATGATGAGCAGGTCGTTGTCGGTGTCAAGCGGCATGTGGTCGGGGTAGAAGGGGCCTTCCGTCAGCCGCGCGGTTTCGGTCAATTGTTCGGCAAAGAGTCCGGGAGTTGTGAACAACGCCGCGCCGAATGCGGACGATTGCAGAAACCGCCGCCGTGTCTGGTGAGATGCGTGAGGGATCATGATCGGTCCTCTGGAGGTCAGCGCCGCGGGCGCGACGCGGCGGGAACGCCTTCTAAACGATTGTGTTTGAACACCGGGTGGGGGGTAAGGTTTCGGGCACCTTTCGAGTGCGCAACAAGTGTAGCCAGGTCAGGTCGATGAAGCATTGCGATCGAACGGGAATTGTCGCGACTCGCACTGTGCCAGCGGGACGTGGCGAAGTAGGTCGATGTCTGACAGTCCACGCCTCGATGAATACTTCGGTGGAGTGATCTCGCGGTTGTGTTGGTCGGTGTTTAGCCTGTTGAGCTACAATGCGCGCTGAACTCGACAAGGGAGCGAACCTCATGCCGTGTGCCACGTCAACGATCAACAGAATACCGCTTGCCTCGATCCTCGTTCTCGGGTTGTGGTGTCGTTCCGTTCCCGGAGAGGAAGAACTGACGGTTCATCATGTCGGCGAGTACGCGGCCGTGCCCTGGGTTGCCGAGGACGAAGAAATTGTTCCCGGCTCGCGCGCCGATCGGGTCAGAGACCTCAATTTCAGCGTGGCGTCGATCAACCTGACGGACGACCTGTCTGATGCATTTCTCGAACACTGGGCGGAGCAGGCGCGTCGCGGCGCAGCGCAGGGCAAGGTCTTTCTGCCTCGGGTTTATTTCTGGGACGGGAACGACCGCTTCGAAGGCCCGCTGCGGGACTTTGACGTCTACTGGCGACGCATCGACACGTTTCTGGCCGCGATGCCGCTCGAAGACTTTCATGGGATCGTGCTGGCCGAGGAAAACGTCAGCGGCGGCGGTCGCGCTGAAGTCCTGGCGGAGCTTTATCGCCGGATCAAAGAGAAATACGAGGTCGCGGTTTACCAGTGGTGGAGTCCGGGCGGTTCAGTTCCCACCTGGAACATCCCGTCGGACGGATGGATCATCGATGAGTATTCTGTCGGCGGTCAGCCGTTCCGCCGTCTGGTGCAGAGGTATCTGGTTACCGGCACACCGCTGGTTGTGATGCCGTACGCGGCGTGGAGCGACGGTGAAGCAGACTGGCCGGCAACGACTCATCAGATTTTCGAAGACCAGTTGCAGGTCTGCCGCGAATTCAACCTGCCCACGGCTTTCTACTGGGTGTACAACACCGGCTGCAATTTCGGGCTCAATCATGGGAACTCCATGGATCAGGTGAACGATCGAGTCCTTGATTGGGTCGAGGAAGTGCAGCAGTTGCCCCCCGACTACAACGGACTGCCGAGCGCCGACCACAGCACGGGGGACAGACTGGAGATCGCGCCCTTCGAGGAGGGGCGATTGCGTTATCACGACTCGTTCGCGTCCAGTCAGTTCATTCTGGACGCCGATGTCGACGGGTTTCGCGATCTGCTTTGGCAATCCAGTCAGTCGCTAGCTGTGCGAAGCTGGAATCGCCGTGAACCAGAGGCGTCACTGACCTATCGCTTCGAAGGCGATTTTCCCGCACATTCCGTTCAGGCGTCGGTGGAGGTTGCGTATCTCGCACCCGGGAGCGAAGTCTCTCTGATGCTTTCGGTCGACGAGGGGCAAACCTGGCCCCATTCGGTGCGAACCGACGGAACCGTCAGGCAGACGCTCGCGGTATCCGCTGCAGGAGATGAGCGCTTCGTGAATTGCCGGGCGTTTCGGGTGCGCGTCGTCATGTCGGGCGGTCCCCGCGACGGCACGATCGCGGCGCGAATCGATGATGTGGACATATCGGCAGGCTTGATCGTCCCGGAGGAGCCGGTGATCCGGCTCAAGGCGTGCCCGACTGACTCCAGGTGTTTCTCCTACGTGGACGATTTTCAGACACAGAAGTTCCGCTACTCCGCGAACGTCCGTGATGCGGACAAGCTGGAGTGGGAGCGCGGCTCCATCCGTGTCAGGATGCAACCCGGCGGGGCGCAACCTGAACTTGTGTGGAAGGTGACCTCCCCACGACCGCTGAGGGAGGCAACGGTCACTGTGCATGGTCAGGCCAACACCGCATCACTCGGGACTCAACATTACCTGGACGTGTCAACAAACGGGCAAGACTGGGTCCAGACCGTCAGTACCGCCGACCTGCCCGTCAACAACAGCGGTTGGGCCGCTCACGGTCTCAGCGTACGAACAGACGATGCCCCGAACTTTCGTGGCGTGAGCACATTTTTCGTGAGACTCCGCATGCACGCGGAAGCCTACAAGGAGGTCCACCCCTATCTTTCAGGGATCGTCAACGACATCCGCATCGACGCCAGGACCGACTGATCCGCCGCACCCGATTGCGAAAGCCTGGCGTCGAGCGTGCCGACGATCAGTGATTACGATCAGCGACGATTGACCGGCGGCTTGTTGTGGGGCATTCTGATGCTCCGGCACCCAGCGGTCATGAATCGCGGGTCAAGACGACGACACCAACGTGTATGCCGCGGGCGTACTCATGCGAGCATTCATCGTCCCCGTGATTCTGACTCTCGCCGGATGTTGCATCCCGGTCTCGCCGCCTTCGAATGAATTGAAGAACCCG
>CALJUK010000501.1 GCA_937975745.1 uncultured Planctomycetaceae bacterium
TCAATTCGTCGGTACCTGGCCTGGCCAGGTCCTTCCCGCCGAATTGAGAATTCCGTTGGAACTCGTGCGAACCTGCATTCTGCAACGCCCCGTGGTGACGGCAGCCCGCAGAGAGCTGACGCGGCAGATTCGCGGGACTCAGCAACGGCAGGATGTCCTCTTTCTGAAAAATGGAGACCTGGTCTCCGGCGAATTTCTCGAGTGGACCGCACGGGAGATCAAACTGCAAAGCAGCGTCGGGGAGTTGCCGATTCCCGCCGACGATGTCGTAGCGGTCCGTTTCAACCCGGAACTTGTCACCCTGCCACAAAAGTCCGATCGGACCGCCAGAATTCATCTGACGAATGGCACCCGTCTAACGGCTGGGGACTGGTCGTTGACTTCGGAAGGGTCGCTGACTTTGGAGTCCTCGTCGCTGGGAGAGATTTCAATTCCCTGGAAGCAGGTTGCGCGGGTCGACATCCGCAGCCGACAATTGGTCGAACTGACGACCCTCGAACCGATCAGCAGCGATTCCCGATCGTTCACCGGTCGTCCGCTCACGCCTCAAATCAATCGGAACGTCCTGGGAGGAGCACTGACTTGCGGCGGAGCCGTGTCGTCTCAAGGAATTGGGATGCATTCTGCCAGCAGGCAGACTTGGTCGCTGTCGCAGCGATTCAATCGATTCCGCACGGTGGTTGGGATGGACGACTCGGCCGGACATGGTGGGCTGGTGGATGTTTCGATCGAAGCGGACGGGGAGGTGATCTGGCAGTCGAAAGGAGTCACCGGCAGCCAACCGCCGGTCTCGACCGGCTGGCTGGATGTGTCGGCCGTCGATCAATTGACGCTGGTTGTCGACTTCGGCGACCGGGCCGACGTCCTGGACCGTGTCAACTGGTGCGACCCACTGCTGCTGCGGAATGACGTCCAGGCCGACTCAAGGTAAAGCAAGTTCCGGCAGCGCGTACATCACTGCGCATTACCACGCAAGCCAGTGAACACCGCTGTACCATCCCGAGGCGAACGACACCGCGGGGTCTCTGCTCCCAACCGTCATCGCTCGTCGCAAACACATCGGCCTCCCGCGTCTTGGGCGCTCTTCGCTCTCCACATGTGCTGCGCGTCATGGCCTGCAACACCCTGCCATTGCGTGGATTGGACGCCAACGGTAGCGATAACGAGTGTTGACACTCCTAGTTCTACCGACGACATTTTTCGGCAGCACCGCATCTTCCCACTTGACAACCGGTTCTACCGGTCATGATGATCTCACAATCATAAGGTAGTGGAAACAGAACACGACTGGCTCTATTACAGTCACCTCTATTGGTCCACTAGCGAGAAAAGGCAGAACTCTTCTGTACACTGCACCACAAGCCTTGCGGGAAGTCTTCTGACGGCCATCGTAATCGCGAACAGAGGCATTCACCTGGGGTAGCCATCGTAACGGAGGAATCGCAACGGGCCGTTCAGCTGACGACTCCCGCCGAGAGACGTTTTTCCAAAATCGAGCAAGAGACCTCTCTCTTCCGGGGAAGAACTTCATGCAGGAGTTGCGAATCCGTGTGGAGTATCTGGCAGTTATTGGAGGCAGGCTGCTGACGGCATCGGCCAACGCTCGGGCAGACCATTCGCTGTTGCCGATCGAGGGACTCAGCGCCTCCGGCATATCGCGGGACGGAACCGTCGTGGTCGGCATGGATACGGCAACTAGCGAACCGGG
>CALJUK010000502.1 GCA_937975745.1 uncultured Planctomycetaceae bacterium
CGAGGCATCGTGTAGGAGTTGTCCCTGGCGATGCTGCCAGAACACGTCCGTGCGTTGTTATTGTCCGCGACTGTCGGCAATGCAGCCGACTTTGTCATCTGGCTGAGCCGGCAGCACGGGCGAACTCTGCGGCTGATCCAGGGAACCGAGCGGAAAGTCACGCTGCAATACCACTGGGTCGAAGACATGTTGTTGAATGAGTTATTGCAGGAAATGGCCGACGGGGACGACACAACACGCAAAACACCGGCGCTCGTGTTCTGTTTTAATCGCGATGTCTGCTGGGATGTCGCAGAACAGTTAAAGGGCCGCGATGTCGTCAATCGCGAGCAGCAGAAACTTCTGGCCGTCGAACTGGACCAGTTCGACTGGTCGGAAGGTGTCGGCCCCAAGTTGAAACAAATTTTGATGCGAGGCGTCGGTGTCCACCACGCGGGCCTGCTCCCCAAGTACCGCCGGATTGTCGAACGTCTGTTCCAGCAGAAACTGCTGTCCGTTGCCGTCTGCACGGAAACGCTTTCCGCGGGTATCAATCTGCCGGCTCGGTCCGTCGTTCTCACCAGTCTGCTGAAGGGCCCCCCCGGCAAAAAAAAGGTGATCGATGCCAGTTCGGCACATCAGATCTTCGGCAGGGCCGGACGACCACAGTTTGACACCGAAGGGCACGTCTACGCTCTGGCCCACGAGGATGATGTCAAAATCTTGAAGTGGAAGGAGAAGTATGACGTCATTCCAGAGGACACCAAAGATCCCAATCTACGGAAGGCTCTCAAACGCATTCGGAAGAAAATGCCAACCCGCCGCAAGACCGAGCAATACTGGAATGAAGAGCAGTTTCAGAAACTGATCGCGGCACCGCCTGGAAAACTCGCCAGTCGCGGTACACTCCCCTGGAGACTACTGGCCTACCTGCTGCATCTTTCTCCCGATGTCAGTCGCTTGAGAACGGTCGTCGACAAACGCCTGATGGAACCAAAGCAACTCGAGGCTGGCCACCGGGCGTTGAATGAGATGCTGCTGTCTCTCTGGGCCGGAGGCTTTGCCAAGCTCGACCCCCCTCCACCAGCCGAAGTGCGCGCCATCGAAGAGGAGAACAAGGACCATGCTGGCAACGCGAACGACGATACGAAAAGGACGTCGCCCACAGTCACGCCGGCTGCAGGAACGCTGGGAGCGCTGATCAACGCAGCGCGCGAGGAACAGAAGACAGCTGGTGGCAAGAAGAAGTCGACCGAACCTGTTTCGAATGGTCCATCAGCCGACCACACACAACCGGCCTACGAACCAATGCAGGCCGAACCGACACCGCGGATGCAGGAACTGCTGGCGTTTCGCAGTGTGAATCCCATGTATGGCACATTCCTGGTCAGCCAGATGGATATCGCGGATCCGCACGAACTCATTCAGGCATTGGAAAGTGTCCTGGAGGTTTCCGGCTCCGTCGCCCGGCTGGTTCGTGTGCCGCGCGAACACGAACTCCCTCAGGGCCGACTTGCCATGGAACGTCTCAACCTGCAATTGCTGGATCGGGGATTGGCCAGTCCAGCCGAATTGTCGGAGGCGGCCAATGACGAAGCCGACCTGCCCCCGGAAGAGCGTGTCTGGACGCTACGATTGGGTGATAAACTGCGGCGGCTGTTCGACGCGGAATTCCCCGGTGTGCGAGATGTTCGAACGCGGCCGGTGTGGGTCGTCGGTGACGTGCTTGAGTTCAACGGAGACTTCAACGCGTATGTCACGGCTCGCAAGCTGGCAAAGCAGGAAGGGATCCTGTTTCGACATCTCCTTCGCTTCATCCTTCTATGTGGCGAATTCCGACAGGTGCCCCCTCCCAATGTTGACCCGACCGAATGGGACACCGTGCTGCGCGAACTGGCGGATCGCATCGCAGAAAGTTGTCGTAAGGTGGATCCCATCAGCACCGATGACATTTTCGCCGCAGCAGCAGCCAACGATCTGTTTGCAGCGGAAGCCACTGATCAACCACCCGTGCCCAACTCACACCAGCCCTAAGACAAGACGCAAGGTCCAATAACCAAGCGGTACTGCGAGGAGAAACATTCGCCCCCGCGTCCCGGATTCGCAGCGAGAATTTCCAGCAAAGAAGTCTGTCCCAGAGAAACTTGCATTTGACATCCACTCAAATCCATGCTCATAATTACACTAGAGTCAGTTTCAAAATCGGTTGTTGGCGCGTCTTCGGCCAGCATTTTCAGGTCTGAGACGAAGCACACAGAGGTTTTGAAACCGCTTCTTGAGGCAGTTTCGAGAGCTGACATTCACAGGTCGCTCGCGATCATCACATCGCGCCGCCGCTCAAACCTGAAGTTTCTGTGGTCGTTGCCTGTACAACCACAGCTCCGGGGCGAGTATTGAATTGGGTTCTCGCAGTGTCACCGGGGCCAGCTTTCCTCTGGGACAAACGAGAGTTGAAACGCCAATGAACACCCCCCAACCGCCGAAGCAAGTGTCAACAGTGGGGCAATTGTTTGATGCGCTGCCGCTCGGCTGGAAGGTTGCCGTCGGCTGTCTTGCTCTCACGTCAGCGACATTGTGCATCTCGATGCTGACCAGCCCGCGTTCGTCCGTACCCGAAGTCGCTTCCCAGGTCGCGACCGTTCCGCCAAGTGCAAACCCATTTACGGGGTCGAACCAGCCCTCGCATCCTGTCGCTCCGCCGACACAACAGACCGACAGTATCGAGAATGGTCAGCCCGTGACGAGCAAACCTCCGGCGGCCCCTTCACTTGATATGCCAAGAACCATGAGCGGGACACTGATGCGGTCACGGTCGTCCGTTCTGACCCCGTCACCCAATGTTTCGAAGTCCCTCGTTGTGAAGACTCCGCTGAACACCGCTGTAACACCACTGGCAAGCGATGCCGCGGATGGGAAGCAACCGGATGACAGAAAGCCTGGGTCAAGGCGTCTCCCGCGTCGCTCTGGGACATCTGGTTCCAGCGGTGGAGACAGACTCGCCTTGATTCCGGCGCAGGGAGGCGAATTCCTGCAAACAATCAGTCCTGGGACGATGGCCAGCGGCTCGGCAACCGGCCAACGGTTTATCGGAGACATCCCGTACACAGTGGGAGCACCGCCTCATTCGGATGCCGCCGCGATGGATGATGTGATGATGTCGACGGATCATGCCGCCTCCGATGGCATGCCTCCGCATGACGATGGCACATGGGCTTACACGGACATTGCGGCAATGCAACCAGAGATTCCGACCATAGAGGAATTCCTGGCTGGCGAAGTTCCCCACGATTGGCTGCCTGCGGAGCCACCGCAGTTCGATGGCGAGAGTGGAAAGGACGACGGAGGCGGCGTCTCGAAACGTCCAGGGCCACGGCCGGAAGTTGCATTCTAGAGCGCGCTGCGCCTACAAATAGCTGCTTCTGGCGGCGTAATCAGCCTGTTTTGCAGACCTGCGAGTGTCCAAACGCCGCCACAATTGTCCGCAATGCGGACTAAGCCAGATGCCTTTTCACGAGGACAACTCTGGCCTCACTGCGCCGTGGCCGAACCTTCGCAATGCCGCTAAGGGTTCTCGGCGACATCATTGGTCAACACAGGCCGACGATTCCGTCGGCATCGTGACGACCAGCAGGCAACATCTGCGAGACGGCCGTTCCCTGCCGGAATTGAGTGAAACATTTTGAGGTTGCGCCGCCGGATTGGTACAATAGCTGATGGCTTCGGTGCCGCTTTTCGCCCCTAGGCTTCTCCTCCTGACGGCTCTAGGCGTCACAGCAAACGCAAGCCAGGGAGAACGCCAGTCAGGGACGACAAGCCAGTGTCTCCAAACGCGGTTCGGAATCAGCCTGCCAGAAGCTTCCCCCCCGGTCGCTATCCCGTGGAACAAGACTGTCCGGTTCAGTGAAAGAATTGGCCTGCGCGAGTCTGTTGCCTCACTTCACGCACATGTCCTGCCGTTGCTGAAGCGAGCAAGAGACAAGCGAGACAACCACTGGCTGGTCTGCGACATGTCAATTGACCGCCGAGCGTTCGAATTTGAATCCATGAATGCAGAATCCCGAGCAGATACACCGACCGACCGCCCCACGGAACGATGCGTTCTCGCTTCGCTGTGGACAACTTTGCCGGTGTGGTTCGCTCTGTCGTTGACGGCGACAGTGCTGACCGCAGCCGAGGACGGGCAAAGGATTGATTTCCTCAAGGATATCCGTCCGATCCTGTCGGATAAGTGCTACCAGTGCCACGGACCGGACTCAAACACGCGTGCCACCGAACTCCGCCTGGACGATGACGAATCCGCATTCGATGTCCTCGAGTCAGATGTGACGGCGATTATCCCGGGGTCGAGAGAGAGGAGTGCGCTGTATGCGCGGATTACCTCGACCGATACAGAGCAGAAGATGCCGCCAGCCGACAGCGGTAAGGAACTGACTCCCGAACAGATCGAGCTCCTGGGCCGCTGGATTGACCAAGGTGCCGAGTGGGAAACGCATTGGTCTTTCAAGCGTCCCACACGTCCCTCGCCGCCCGTCGTCCAGCACAAAGACCATGTCCGTAATCCGATCGATCGGTTTGTTCTGGCCCAACTCGAACAACAGGGGATCGAGCCGTCCGAAGTAGCCGACCGGACAACACTGATTCGTCGCCTGACCTACGATTTGACGGGCTTACCGCCAACACCCGCTGAAGTCGACCACTTCCTGAACGATCCGTCTCCAGACGCTTATGAACAGCTGGTCGAACGACTTCTAAAGTCACCCCGCTACGGCGAACAACGCGCCCACTACTGGCTTGATGCAGCCCGTTACGGTGATACACACGGCTTGCACCTGGACAACGAACGGTCAATCTGGCCGTACCGTGCGTGGGTCATTCGGGCTTTCAACAACAACATGCCGTTCGATCAATTCACAATCGAACAGATCGCTGGCGACCTGCTTCCCGACCCGACACGGGACCAGCTCATCGCGACAGGTTTCAATCGCTGCAATGTGACGACCAGCGAAGGTGGCTCGATCGCGGAAGAGTACCGCATCCGCTACGCAATCGACCGCGTGGAAACAACCGCCACGGTCTGGCTTGGTTTGACTGTCGGATGTGCCGTCTGCCACGACCACAAGTTCGACCCCATCAGCCAGAAAGAGTTCTACCAACTGTTGGCCTACTGGAACAACGTGGATGAGAACCCGATGGACGGGAACGCACTTTCCCCGCCCCCAGTCATGCGCGTCGGACCGGAAGAAACCCTCGACGAGTTTGAATCGATCGGTTCGAAGGTTGCCAGCATCCAAAGCCAGATCCAACAAGCAATTGCTGCGATCGAGTACGCGGATCCTGGGATTGATGCCGATCAGGCCTTGTTCCAACCGGCCGAGCAGGTTTGGATCGAAGATGGACCGCCGGAGGGTTCCAAGCCGAATCCAAGCCAGTGGAAGCTGGCCGAGACAACCGACACAACGCCCGTTTACAGTGGTTCGGCGTCAATTACGCTGTCCACCGACGGACTGGCGCAGCAGTTTTTCACCGATGCCACACCGGGCATCAAGCTGACCTCCGACAGTCGAC
>CALJUK010000503.1 GCA_937975745.1 uncultured Planctomycetaceae bacterium
GATGCGCACGGCGGTGACAAGACCGCCCAAAGACTTCTCTGGTTCGTCCAGAACCCGAGTCATTTCGTCGCCATGACTCTGGTCGGCAATAACGTTGCCAATTATCTGGTCACAGCGGCCATCGGACTGGGCACCGGTCTCCTGGTCGTGCATGAATCCGTGGCGGTGGAAATCCTCGGTACGCTGGCCGCCTCGCCGATCATCTTTATCTTTGGAGAACTGCTCCCCAAGAATCTGTTTCACATGGCACCCTTGGGACTGATGCGGAAACAGGCCCGCTGGCTGGTCGTCGCATACTGGCTGTTTCGACCGTTCAGCTTCCCGCTGGTCTGGCTGTCGCAGTTGTTTGAGCGATTCAGCAGTTCTGACAGCCAGCCGTTGCGGTTTACGCTGGGACGACAGCAGTTGGTGCAGTTCCTTCATGAAGGTCATGAAGAAGGGCTCGTGACTGAAGTGCAACGCCGCCTTGTCACCGGAATGTTTCTCTCGGCCGGACAGACCGTCGACAAGTCGATGACGCCAGCCGCCCGAGTGTTGGGCCTGCCCGATACAGCCAGCCGCGAAGAGGTGACCGACTGCCGTCGACTCGACGGACTGACGCGGCCGGCCATTCGCGCCGCGAACGAGCCGGCCGGTTGGTACGGATCGGTCCGCGTGTTTGATGCCGTCGTCAGTCGCAAGCCGTTGCGAACCGTGGTTCGCAATTTACCGCGAATCGATTACCGGGCACGTAAATTGGAAGCGTTCCAACTCCTCAGCCGCACCGGCGAGCACCTTGGGGCAGTCGTTCGTGACGATGTTTGCATTGGCATTGTCAGCGAACAGGGCTTGGTCGAACAACTTTTCCGGGCCACCGATGCTCAGGGGGGCCAGAACCCCATTTTTGAACGGGCCGAAGGGTAGAATTTCGCATTGTCGGCAGCGGTTAGGTGTCCTCTTGACCCAAATTCCGCTTTTCGCTAAAAATCGCCCCATCCAATGACCATGTCCGGCGAAGCAGTCTGCCCAACTGGCTGGCATTGTTCCCTCTCCAACACATCTCACGTCACTCCACGCGAACCTTTCCTCACTGTCTAGTAGGAACGTACCCATGTTGCGTCTTATGCACTTCGCCGTATCTGGCGCGCGGTCAATCCGAGCCCTGGTCATGCCGGCACTTGCGATCGCCTGGTTAGCCTCACCGACGTCCGTCGAGGCCCAATGGATGCTGCCGGGCCTTCCGGGCTTCCCGGGCTTCAATCAATGCCAGTCCTGTGCGCCTCCTGTTGCCTGTAACCCCTGCGTTCAGCCAGTCCAGCAGACCTGCTACCGCACAGTTCCCGTCACGGAATACCGCGAGGTGAAGCAGACTGTTCAACGGCCAATCGTCGAAACGAAATACGTCGATCAGCCGGTCACGGAATACCGTCCGGTCGTCGAAGCCCGCACGGTCGATATTCCGACCGTCCGCTACGAAACAGTGACCGAATGCCGCGATGTCTGCTACCAGACCGGCCAGTGGACCGCTCAGATGATTCCCCGTCCGAAAATCTCTCCGTGCGAGTACGACAGCAGCCCAACTCTGCTGGGTGCGATCAACCGATCCGCGTACTCGATCCGCAGCGCACTGACGCCCGACTACAAGATGTCCTACAACTTCGAGCCGCAAACGATTCACCAGACCGTTCCGGTCGCGCATCGCGTGCCAGTGCAGGAGCTTCGCAAAGTCACCTACAACGTGACCAAGATGGTTCCACATACAACAACGCGCAAGGTAGCCGTCCGCAGTGTCCGCTACGTGACAGAAGAAGTGACCGCCATGCAGCCGGTGACTGTGATGAAGACCGTTGCGGTCGGCACATCCAACGGACTGGCTTATGCCCCGTATCCGACTTACGCTCCGTCGACTTCTCAGACGGCAGCCACTCCTTCGCCCGATCCCGTCAGCCAGGCCAAGCAGCCGAGCCCCGGCCGGACGGCTGACTCCCACAGCAAGTTTGACGACACCGACAGCAGTCGGGAGACCGAAGTCCGCCGCGTGCCAGCTCAGAAGTCGTCGTACGAGGCTCCGCTGAAGAACAGCACCTCCCACAACTACGACGGTGAATCCCGCCGTGCGTCGACCTCATCCGAGACCGACTCGCACATCGCCTATCGGATGCCGTCAATGATTCGTTCACGAGGTGGTTGGACAGCCAGTGCGGTTCTCATCGACGACACGGGCGTGGGGACTCCGGCTGGCCCGCAATTGATCGCCCCCGGCCTCGCCGTCGCGTCCACCTAACGTACCGATCCAACTCACGTACCGACAACTCGCACAACTCCCCCGACCCCGCTCGTTCGCCGAGCGGGTTTTTTTATTGGGCCGCGGGGTTCACTTCCTGTTCAAGTCAAAATCTTAACCAGAGGACAAGAAAACCCCGCAGTCAACTCTGCCGCTTCTGCACGCGGGCCCAGGCGTCTTTCAACGTCACCGAGCGGTTGAAGATCGGCTGACCGGGTTGGGAATCTTTCGTATCGACGTTGAAATACCCCAGCCGTTCGAACTGGCAACTTTCGCCGGGCTGGAGTTCCTGCAGGCTTGGTTCCAGTCGGCAATCGGTCAGAACCTCGACCGAATTCGGGTTCAAGTTCGACTTCCCGTCCTGCCCTTCTTCAACGTCATCCGGATCCGGCTTGGCAAACAGGTTGTCATACAACCGAACTTCCGCCTGCAGGGCATGCTCGGCTGAAACCCAATGGAGTGTTGCCTTGACCTTGCGGCCATCGGGTGCGTCGCCACCCCGCGTGGCCGTGTCTTGTTTGCATCGGTGTTCGATCACATTCCCGTCGTCGTCTTTCACGACGTCGGTACACGTGATGAAGTACGCATACCGCAGGCGCACTTCCCGGCCGGGTGCCAGCCGGAAAAACTTTTTGGGTGGGTCTTCCATGAAGTCGTCCCGTTCGATGTACAACTCGCGCGAGAATGGCACCCTTCGGGTGCCGGCCGAGGCGTCTTCTGGATTGTTGACCGCCTCCATGTCTTCCGACTGACCTTCGGGATAGTTCTCAATAACGACCTTCAACGGCCGTAACACAGCCATCCGGCGGGGTGCCGTCGCGTTAAGGTCTTCTCGCAGGCTGTTTTCGAGGACACTCAGATCGGTGACACCATTGTACTTGGTCACGCCAATTTTTTCGCAAAACCGGCGGATCGACTGTGGGGTGAATCCTCGGCGGCGGAGTCCCGCGATTGTCGGCATACGGGGATCGTCCCAGCCGGAAACATGTCCGTCCTGCACGAGTTCCAGCAGCTTCCGCTTGCTCATGACCATGTAGGTCAGGCTGAGCCGCGCAAACTCGATCTGCTGCGAATGAAAGATGCCCAACTGCTCGATATACCAGTTGTACAACGGCCGATGATCTTCGAATTCCAGTGTGCAGATCGAATGCGTGATTCCTTCGAGGGAATCTGACTGCCCGTGCGTGAAGTCATAAGTAGGATAAATGCACCAGGTGTCACCAGTCCGGTGGTGGTGCGCCCGGCGAATGCGATACATGACCGGGTCGCGGAGATTCATGTTGGGCGAGTTCATGTCGATCTTCGCCCGTAACACGTGTGAACCGTCGGGAAACTCGCCCGCCCGCATCCGCCGGAACAGGTCCAGATTCTCTTCGACCGAACGGGATCGGCAGGGACTCTCTTCCCCCTGCTTGTTCCATCCACCCCGCTGCCGGCGAATCTCTTCCAACGTCTGGTTGTCCACGTAGGCCTTGCCGGCCTGGATCAACTGTTCGGCATAGCCGTACAACGTCTCGAAATAGTCCGATGCGTAGAACTCGCGATCTTCCCAATCGAAACCCAGCCAGCGGACGTCCTCCTTGATCGAGTCGACGAACTCGACGTCTTCTTTGGTGGGATTGGTGTCATCGAACCGCAGATTACACAGGCCGTTGAACTCAGCAGCGATGCCGAAATTCAGGCAGATGGACTTGGCATGCCCGATGTGCAGATATCCGTTCGGCTCGGGAGGAAACCGCGTGTGAACCCGGCCGCCGTTCTTGCCGGCCTGAATATCGGCGGCGACGCGTTCCCGGATGAAATCTAGCGACGCGACTGGCTGATTGGTACTCGTGCGAATGCGTCCCAGGCAGCCACTGGCTGCCAATCAAGTAAGACGCCAACAACGACAACGTGCGAGGAATTCGTGATCCGCACCGGCCGGTCCGCACAGCGGACGTGACAAGTCCACGGTCGGTCCGACAAAGGTTCTAAACAAAAGTGAGCGCCCGGTCGATCCGGTTGAGTACGCGATCTCGACCAAGCAGTTCCAGACAGTCAAACATCCCCGGACCGGTCGCCTTGCCGGTGACAGCAATCCGAATCGCATGGATGATCTGCCCAATCTTGATTCCCTCCTGCGCCACAAAGTCGTGCAGCAGGCGGTCGAGCGTGGCCGCGTCGAACGACTCGACCTCGGCCAGGCCGGCACGAAACCGTCGCAACAGGTCGGCGGCATCGTCTGGCTGACGGATCCGTTTGTTGAAGTCCGGCTCACTGTAGCAGAGACTCTCATCAGCGACGAAGTACTCTTCATAGCCCAGGACGTCGCTGAACAGTTTGAGCCGATCGTCCAGGACACGAACCAGCCGCGTGACAAACGCGACCGTCGCATCAGCGGGCGGCTCGGGTGCATAGCCCGCCTGAATGAGAAACGGCATCACACCGGCGACCTTCTCTTCGACAGACAGTTGCCCGATCCAATGTGTCTGAAAGCTGAGCAGTTTGTCGGGATCCAAACCGGCCGGCGACTTGATAACCCGGTCCAGCGTGAAGTGGGAAACCACCTCGTCCAGCGAAAGGATCTCCGTCTTATCGTCCAGCGACCAACCCAACCGAGCCAATGCGTTGAGGACAGCCGCAGGAAGATAGCCCATCTTCTCGTAGTACTCGACCATCACCGGGTTGAGCGTCTCGGAACTTCCCAGGCCCAGTTTAGGGAAGACCTCATCGGCCGCATCGAACAGTTTCTTGAACTGTGGGCTGTTGCGATACTTCTCAATCTTCTTTTCTCGTTTGTTTAGTTTATTTTTTGAGGCGGGGTTT
>CALJUK010000504.1 GCA_937975745.1 uncultured Planctomycetaceae bacterium
CGAATCCTGGACAATTCAACTCCGCGCGACGAACCAGGGCGACGGCTTCGGCGAATAAATCCTCACGATCGCTCTCCTGCCGAACCATGAACACCTGGTCCTCATGCATTGAACAAAGTCAAGTCAGAATACTTGTCCCGTCTGCGAGAATAACGAAATTGCCGTTCCACAACGAGAAAGTGTTGTACTCGGCCGTACTTTGCGTACCCTGTTATATAGGAAGACCAATGTCAGGGTGCGACAGGTGTCGCCATCCGGTGAACGAGCTTGCGATTCAGACCAACGGGCTTTCGCCAAGGATCGCAACCTCGGAGTGCACTCTGAAACGCGCTCTTATTTTTCGTCGTCACGAGCTCGCTGCGGTCAACTCACAAATTCATATCCAACGTATTCTCGGGTCATTGCTCTTACCTGGGCAAGTGGTCAGACGGCGGGTTCAAGCAGTTCGCACCACAACTCTGCGGATTTGAAAGCATGGACAACGTCCGTGTTTGCGGACGCTCGATGACGTTTGCCGCAGTCGCCGCAGGCTGTGTGCCATTTGGTTCCAACCCAATCTACGTGGACTGTGTGAATCAAAAAAGGGTAAGTGATGGCAATGCTGGCCACCAATGCGATGGAACCGCTCTCATCAAGCGAGATTCCAGTCAGCGAACCAGAGCGGTTGGTCGACGTCGATCAGAAACACGCGCTGGCCTGCAACTTCCTTGAGGACGCTGGCTACGATGCCCTCCTGCTGCAGACACCCGCCAGCTTTGCGTGGTTCACATCGGGCGGTGATTGTTCGCGCGGCTTGGGTGTCGATGCGGTCGCTTCGCTGTTCATTACGCCTGAAGCTCGCGTTGTCGTTTGCTCGAATGTCGACTCGGCCCGCCTCTTTGAAACCGAAATCCACGGACTGGGCTTCCAACTGAAAGAACGTCCCTGGCACGAGCCGCGATCGATCCTGGTCGAAGACCTCTGTCGTGGACGCAAGGTCGCCAGCGACACGGGAACCGCACGCACCACGAATGTCGCCGATCAAATTCGGAAGATGCGAGTCGAACTGTCCGAGATCGAACTCCAGCGAATTCGCGATCTGGGGCGACAGGTCACGCACGCTGTCGAGGCGACCGCACGCCACCTCGAACGCGGGCAGTCTGAAGCCGAAATCGCCGGACACCTGACGCATCGACTCCTCCGGCATTCAATCCAGCCTGCGCAACTGCAGGTGATCTCCGACGGACGTGGGCGGCGGTTTCGACACTGGAGCTTCGGGACCGATCCCGTCGAATCGACATGCACGGTGGCGGCCGTCGGACGTAAGTATGGACTCTGTGTGACTGCCGCTCGGACAGTCTCGTTTGGCGAGCCTACCGAACGAATCGCGGCGGATCACCAGCACGTGACGATGGCCCTGGCCAGCGGGATACACTTCGCGCAAGCCGGCTGCGATGTTTCTGACCTGTGGCAGCGGATTCAGCGAATCTACGAAAAATGCGGAAGCTCCGACGAATGGCGTTTGGCCGACCAGGGGGCCATCTCTGCCTTCGAGCCGGCCGAGGTTCCCATCCTGCCGTCAGCCAAAATGCGACTTTGTGCCGGCATGGCAGTTCACTTGCATCCGTCGGTCGGCTCCGCCATGGGAGGGGAAACAATTCTCGTCGGTCGCAAACGGAATACTCTGCTGACAGAGCGCGAACGTTGGCCATCGATCGACGCCATCGTGAAGGGGACAACCTACTCCCTGCCCGACATTCTTCGCCGGTAACAACGCACGCCGACAGAATTCCACCCACTGCTGACTCTTGCCGGTCGATTCTCACTCGAATCACAGCGGCTACAAATCTCGTTCAGCGAAGTTGTGTTATCGCTTGTCGCTCGCCATCGGCAATCCGCAGCTTGCGGGTGCACCATACCGTCGGTACTTGATAGCGCAATAAAAAGGGCCGCGTTTCCGCAGCCACCAGCCTCGCGAGTCGGCGAATCGCAGTTCCCCACATGCAGGATGCATCGCCCTTCCGGCGGGTCGCAACCCCCGTGAGCGGATTCCGCTCATCGATGCCTCGTAACGCGAAGTTCGCCCCATTGTCGCGAGGCTGCCTTCCAATACAAATCGCTCACGACTCTCAGACACCCTCCTTCCCAGGGTTCGCAAATCTCGTCAGGCGGCTTGATAGGCCAGCCTGACGGCCCCGGACTTCCTGTCCTGCTCACTTCCCTTCCTACCTTTATTACGTTCTTTCGAACAACAATGACGGGCAAAATTGCGATTGCGACCGATGTTTTCCCCTGAAGCGTGACACGCGAACAGCCACAGTTCAGCCAACGATTGGCCCCGCGAACTGGCCGCGCACATCAGAGCTCTACACGCCGCCGGTCAAGGCCTTATGATGATAGTTGATGGCAGTGTCAGCAGAACACATTGAACTTCTCGGCGCTGCTATGAGAATAAATCTGTCTGGCAACGAGGCAACACGATGGCCATTGATCCAGTCTGCGGCATGACAGTGGATGACAAGACTGCAATCTCTGTCGAAAAGGACGGACAGACTTGGTATTTCTGCTGTGACCACTGTCGCCAGACGTTTCTTACGGACTCATCCGAATCGGGCCACGACCAGTTGGTGACTCTCGGCGGAGGAAGTGGTTCCTGCTGTCACGGCGAAAAATCCGGTTCGAACGATTCGAGAGCCCAACGTCGGCAGAGTTCCGCGAAATACATCTGCCCGATGTGCGAAGGTGTCGAGAGCGATACGCCCGGTGACTGTCCCAAGTGTGGGATGGCCTTGGAACCAAATCGACCAGCCGCTGGTTCGCGGAAAGTCATCTACACCTGTCCGATGCATCCCGATGTCCAGCAGGAAGGGCCTGGCCAATGCCCGAAATGTGGAATGGCTCTCGAACCAAAAGAAGTTCAGCCCGATGCCGACGAGGACGACCCCGAACTGCAAAACATGACCCGGCGGTTCTGGATCGCCACAGTCTTGACGATTCCGGTCTTCCTGATGGCCATGTTGCCGATGCTGGGCGTTCCGGTTGACCAGTGGATGGGAAATCCTTGGCATACGTGGCTGCAACTTCTATTGAGTACTCCCGTTGTCTTGTGGTCGGGCTGGCCGTTTTTCGTGCGGGGCTACCGATCTGTTGTGACATGGAACCTCAACATGTTCACACTCATTTCCATCGGGACGGGGGCGGCCTACCTCTATAGCCTCATCGCCGTTCTGTTTCCCGGTGCGATTCCCGACAACTTCAAACACAACGGACAGGTGGCTGTCTATTTCGAAGCATCGGCCGTCATCATGACGCTGGTTCTATTGGGCCAAGTGCTCGAACTCCGCGCGCGTCGGCGCACGGGAACCGCCATTCGGCAGCTAATGTCGCTGACCCCGCCGACAGCCCGCGTTGTGAAGGACGGGCAGGAGCGCGAAGTCCCTCTCGATGATGTGCACGAGGGAGACACGCTGCGGGTGCGACCGGGCGAGAAGATCCCCGTCGATGGCCAAGTGACCGAAGGGAAGAGTTCCGTTGACGAATCGATGATCACGGGCGAGCCAGGCGGCGTGCAGAAGCAGCCGGGCGATTCGGTCATCGGCGGGACAGTTAACCAGACCGGTTCGGTTCTGGTGCGGGCCGACAAAGTCTGCGGAGAGACGGTCCTCTCGCAGATCGTCAACATGGTGGCCGAAGCCCAGCGGAGTCGTGCACCGATTCAAAAAGTGGCCGACAAAGTCGCCGGCTACTTCGTGCCGGCAGTCGTCCTGACGGCCGTCATCACCTTCCTGGTCTGGGCCATCGTCCAACCCGAACAGCACGCCCTCGCGTTGGCTCTCGTCAATTCGGTGGCTGTCCTGATCATTGCCTGCCCGTGTGCTCTTGGTCTGGCCACACCCATGTCGATCATGGTGGGTGTCGGCCGGGGTGCCACGGAAGGAATTCTCATCAAGGATGCTGAGGTCTTGGAGACACTCGAAAAAATCGACACCGTCGTGGTCGACAAGACGGGAACGCTGACCGAGGGGAAGCCGCAGCTGACCGAATGCCTGCCCGCCGGATCTCTGAACGAAACGGAAATCCTTCGTCTGGCAGCCTCGGTCGAATTCCAGAGCGAACATCCGCTGGCCCATGCGATTGTCGCTGGAGCACGCGACCGCGACATCGAACTTGCCGACGTTTCCGGTTTCGAGTCCGTCACGGGGGAAGGTGTTCTGGGAACAGTCGACAGCCGGCAGGTGCTCGTCGGCAAACCGTCGCTGCTGCAAGAGCATGATATTGCCGACGTGGGCCAACTCTCCGACAAGGCGTACGAACTGCAACAAAGAGGCCGCACGGTGATGTATGTCGCCTGCGACCAGCAGTTTGCGGGCCTGTTGGCCGTGGCCGATCCCATCAAACAGTCAACAGCGCAGGCCGTCCGCACACTGCACGACATGGGGCTGCGGATCATCATGCTGACGGGAGACAACGAACAGACCGCCAGTTCCGTTGCTGAAGAACTGGGGATCGACGAGTTCGAAGCCGGCGTTCGCCCCGAGGACAAACATCAGCGGATCAAGTCATTGAAAGCCGAAGGACAAATGGTGGCGATGGCTGGCGATGGTATTAATGATGCGCCGGCATTGGCCGAGGCTCACGTCGGAATTGCCATGGGAACGGGGACCGACGTGGCGATCGAGTCGGCCGGTGTGACTCTGGTGAAAGGAGACTTGCGCGGGATTGCGAAAGCCGTCTCACTAAGCCGTCGGACGATGCGCAATATCCGCCAGAATCTGTTCTTCGCTTTGATTTACAATGCGCTCGGTGTCCCGATTGCCGCCGGTGTGCTGTATCCGATTTCCGCCCACCTGTTGCTCAACCCGATGTTGGCCGCTGCCGCGATGAGCTTCAGCTCGGTCTCGGTGATCGGCAACTCACTGCGGCTGCGCGCGATCGATTTGACCTGACGACCACCCGGATGCATTGCGAGCAATGAGCGGCGGGGTGAAGGGGGAATGTTGCTTGTCGCTGTCGCTCCTCCCCTGGCCTCTCCCTGAGAGGGAGGGGGATCAAGACAGATTGGCGCAGCGACGTGAGGGTATGGCAACGTACGGGGGGTGACGCCTTCAGGGGGTCCACAACCGTGTGGTTGTCTCGGCGGGCGGCGGGGACGTTTCGCTGGCCCGAGGACGGCGGCGGGCTTTCATCCGCACGTAAGGGGCCACATACCGTCCTCGATGCCCGAAGTGACCGGGGGGCTGCAATGGATCGGAACGACGGGGCTCGCAGAAGTCTTCGATCCAGAACCCCTGTCGGCAGAGTTCTCCCACCAGTTCTTCCCACCGATGCAGATATTCGACCGCACCGGGTTCCCGGTAGGCGTCATCCGCAACCTTCGGCAGAGGACCTTCGTGATAGTATTCGATACCGATCACGTACCGTTCTCGTTCGTCACGACTGACCAGTTGCAGGCTGGTGGGCGTTTTGTGCTGGCTGATATACAGGCCGTTGTCTTTCAGGACTCGGGCGACCTCGGCAAAGACGGTTTTGACCGACGCAACGTAGCAGGTACTGACCGGCAGATGGACCAGGCAGCACTAGGCGTCGCGCAGGTCGGGCGGGCTCTCACTCGCCGCTTCAAC
>CALJUK010000505.1 GCA_937975745.1 uncultured Planctomycetaceae bacterium
GAAAGCCGATCCGTCGAGACGACCCCATGCAACATCTTGCTCGCGCGCTCGGTGTTGTATGCCTTCGACAGTCTTTATGCCGTCGTCAATGGCAATAAAGAGATTCCGACGGCCCTGTACCGTATCCGGGACACCAACGGTGACGGTGAATTCGACGATGTGCAAAAGCTGCGCGATCTGCATGGAACCGGCGAGCACGGACCTCACTCCATTATCCTGGCACCGGATGGGAAGTCGCTCTATCTCTGTGCTGGTAACCACACCGACCTGCCCGAACTCCACGCCTCGCGGATTCCGACCAATTGGAATGAGGATCTGTTGCTCCCCCGGATGTGGGATGCTCGCGGACATGCGGCCGGAAAGTTGGCACCGGGCGGCTGGATCTGCCAGATCGATCCGGAGGGGAAAGAGTTCACATTGGTGGCGATCGGTTTCCGGAACATCTTTGACATCGCGTTTTCACCGGAAGGCCAACTATTCACGTATGACTCCGACATGGAGTGGGACATCGGAACCCCGTGGTATCGGCCGACTCGCGTGATTCATGTCACCAGCGGCGGAGAATTCGGTTGGCGGTCCGGAACAGGCAAATGGCCCACCTACTTTCCCGACAGTCTCCCCGCGACACTCGACATCGGGCCCGGTTCGCCGACAGGCATCACCTTCGGAACAAATGCCAGATTTCCCGCCAAGTACCAGCAGGCTCTCTTCATTGCCGACTGGAGCTACGGCCTGATTTACGCCGTCCATCTGACTCCCGACGGTGCCAGCTACACAGCTGAGAAAGAGACATTCGCCTCTGCCACACCGCTGCCCGTGACCGATATGCTCGTGCATCCGTCGGACGGCTCGTTCTACTTCCTGATTGGCGGTCGATCGACACAATCCGGCTTGTATCGGATTCGCTATACCGGCAAAGAGAAGACCGAACCGGTCAAGCGTCCGGAATTCGATGCCGGAACAACATCACGCGAGTTACGGGCCAAGTTCGAAGCAATGCATCTGAATCCCGATCCCGCCGAGTTGTCCCAGACTTGGCCTTTTCTGGGGCATTCCGACCGCTTCGTACGCTACGCGGCAAGACTGGCCGTCGAGAAACTTCCGGCCGACACCTGGCGAGACATGGTCTTGCAGACGCATGATCCCGAGCAGACTATCACGGCCGCTGTGGCATTGGCTCGGAGTGGAACCGACGAGGATGCCGCGCCGCTGATTGACAAACTTTCGAAGTGGTCCTGGTCTGAGCTGACAGAGGCCCAGCGGTTGGAACTGCTGCGGGCCTACGCGCTCGTTTTCGTTCGGCTGGGGGCTCCTTCGGAGGAATTGCGAGCGACGGTCCAGACGCAACTCACGCCACGGTTTCCGTCGAACAGCTGGCCCTTGGATGGCGAACTTGCGCGGTTACTGAACTACCTGGAGTCCCCGGAGGCGCTCCCGATCACGCTGGGCTTGTTGGATTCAGCCTCCACGCAAGAGCAGCAATTGCACTACGCCTTCATCCTCAAGTCGCGTAAGACCGGTTGGACACCCGAACTCCGGCGGAACTACTTTGCCTGGTTCCAGGAAGCGATCCGCAAACATCGTGGAGGGGCTTCCTTCACCGGGTTTGTTGTGAATGTGCAGAAAGAGGCTGTCGGCACACTGACCGACGCCGAGCAGCAGGAGTTCGCCGATGTACTGGCACTCTCAACCGAGTCAGCTGACGCAGCCCTCGAACAACCCAAGCGAGATTTCGTTCGCAAGTGGACCACCGACGAGGTGCTGCAGGCAGCCGAAAAGGATCAGGGGCCGCGAGACCTCGCGCGAGGACAGGCCCTGTTTACGGCGGCCAACTGCTACAAATGCCATCGCTTTCAGGGGCAAGGGGGCATTAACGGTCCGGATTTGACTGCGGCGGGTGGACGGTTCAATCTTCGAAACCTGATCGAATCCCTCGTCGAACCGAGCAAAGTCGTCTCGGACCAGTATCAAATGACGACGTTCGTCCTGACCTCAGGTCAGACGGTCGTCGGCCGCGTAATCAACCTGCATAAGACCAACATGTCAGTCATGACCAACATGCTGGAACCGAGTAAGCTGACCAACGTTTCGACGGAGAAAATCGACGAAGTCGTCACGAGCAATGCCTCGATGATGCCCAACGGCCTGCTCGACACGTTCTCTGCCGAGGAGATCCTCGACCTGCTGGCCTTCCTGCGCTCTGGAGTGGAAGTCGCTGAGAAACACCAGGCGACTGGCAAGGCGAAGTAGCCTCGCGTGTTGGTCGCTATTCGGCCGGTTCACTGGCTCTGTTTTGCGGTGAATTCAGCAGCCGCCGTATGAACGGACCGATTGTCAGTCCCTGGACCAGGACCGAAAAAACGACGATCAGGTAGGTGGCGGTCAGAATCGGTTCGCGGTCGACAACAACGCTTCCATCGTGAAGCCGCGCTGGAATCGACAACGCGAGTGCCACCGAAATCCCTCCCCGAATGCCACCCCAGCAGAGGATCTGCAGGCTGCCGGGGGGTTGCTTCTTCCAGTAACTCTGCAGCCAGATCGGGAGCCCCACGGCCAATAATCGCGCCAGCAAGACACACGGAATCAGCAAAAGGCCGGAGATCAAGTATTGCCGGGTAAATGTCAGGACGAGGACTTCGAGGCCGATCAGGACGAACAAGGCCGCGTTCAAGATTTCGTCGACAAGTTCCCAGAACATGTCCAAGTGCTGGCATGTCGTCTTGGACATGGCCCATGTTCGGCCGTGATTGCCAATCAGCAGCCCAGCCACGACCATGGCCACCGGGCCCGAGAGATGCCAGGCCGTCGCCAATGCAAAACCGCCGGCCGACAAGGCCAGTGAGATAAGAATCTCGACCGAGTACTCGTCCACACTCCGCAGCATGCGAAAGGCGATGTAGCCGAAGACCAGGCCCAGCAGTGCGCCGCCGATGGCTTCCTGCACGAACAATGCCGACAAATGGACCAAATCGAAGCCGTGCTCTCCAACGGCGACTTCGTACAGACCGAGAAAAACCGCCACGCCGACACCGTCGTTGAACAGTGATTCGCCAGCGATTTTGGTCTCCAGGGTCTTGGGCGCGTGGGCCTGTTTCAAAATCGACAGGACTGCGATCGGATCGGTGGGCGAGATCAGCGAGCCAAACACCAGACAGTAGATGAACGACACGGGGATGCCCAGCAACCGGAAGACACACCAGGCCAGGCCGCCAACGACGACTGTCGAGATCACCACCCCCAGCGACGAAAGAATGGCGATCAGCCATTTCTGCTCGCGGAGGTCATCCAGATTGATGTGCAAGGCACCGGCGAACAAAAGAAACCCCAGCATCCCGTGCATTAATGTTTCACTGAAATCCACCTGACTGACGATGGCGTCGGCCCGCTGCTCGATCTCCGGGACGAACAATCCCAGCCCGATCAGCGCTAATGAGAAGACGAGCGCAATCAGCATCAGTCCGATCGTGGTCGGAAGCTTCACCCAGCGGTGATTCACATAGCTGAACAACGCGGACAGGCTGATCAGCAGCGCAAAGAGCTCGAACAGTTCCATGGTGACATTATCGATTCGCGAAAGGATGTGATCGGTTGAGCCGAATTGTGCACACGCTCTCCGCCTGCCGCAAGTCCCAATCCGATCACACTGCGGTCTGAGGTCCCCCGCGGACAACTCACGAGCCTGACGAGGTCGTAAAAAAAACAGCCGACGCCACACGAAATGTGACATCGGCTGCTTTTCTTCGATCGGCTGCGATCGATCTCTCTGTTACTTGATTCGACGCTCAGGAGACGATTCTTGACCGTACTGATGGACTACCGGGCAGCCACCTGAATGTAGCGTGCTGCAGACATCAAGTTCCAAGCCTTCACACTATCGCAACCTGCGGCGTCGGCTCGGGCGACGGCGGCCCGAACACAGGCGGTTGACTGTGCCGGGATCATCCCGTGCGTCAACGCGGCGTGGACCGCATGACTGTAGGCCTGGGCGGATTGCGTGTAGTGACCGTGACGGTAGTAGTCGGCCGCAGCATGGAGGTGCTGATGAACTTCCTTCGAGAGGTCTTTCTGGCTGACACCGTCTTTTTTCTCTGGCGGAAGTAGCACCGTATCGATGATGTGGATCACACCATTCGAGGCCATCACGTCAGTTGCGATGGGAGAAGCATTGTTGAACTTGACTCCATCTTTCGTGTTCACATTGATCGAACGCCCCTCGAGTGTCTTCAACTCGCTCTGCTTCACAACGTCGGCAGCCAGCAGTTGTCCGGGAACAACGTGATACGTCAAAATCGCGGTCAGCTTCGCCTTGTTCTCGGGTTTTAGCAGACTCTCGACGGTTCCTTCCGGCAGCTTGGCGAACGCTTCGTCCGTCGGGGCAAGAACGGTGAACGGTCCTTCCC
>CALJUK010000506.1 GCA_937975745.1 uncultured Planctomycetaceae bacterium
GGTGGGTATTCGGGCTTCGGAGGTGGGGGGAGCCGGCGGGACAGAGCCGGGTGGGGTGGGGTGGCGGAGACACCTTTCCCAGGGACAACTCGCCGGATTCGCCAAGCTGTTCACGTTGTTTCAGCAGTTGCAACGCCCCGATCTCTAACGGTGGCCTCAAACCCGACGGCAAGCATTCTGCCGATTTTGACGGCACATTGCCGACAACAACGGCCCTATCACCACCACGATTCCACCACACAGAGGAGCTGATCTGCGAGGTCCGTCTCAGAGAAAAACCTGGAAATTTTTTCAGTCTGGCCGCAATGCGTAACGTATGTTTGACCACCTAGCAGAAATCTAATGGTGCCCATCTGGTCAATCGCGGCACCCATTGCAACGGAGTCAGAACATGAATTGGACGGCCCTTCGTCAACAACTGTTGAGTGATTTTGCGCTGGAATCTTTTCCGCCGACATTAAGCCTGCCGGCGCTCCCCGATGCGGTAACTCAGTTTACCGAACGGGCGAAACAGCCAAATGCCGATGGAAAAGAGCTCGCCCAAATCATCGAGACTGACGCCGGCCTGACTATCGAACTGCTACGGCACGTCAACTCGCCGGTCATTGGACTCCGGCACCGTGTGGGCAACGTCCAGCAGGCGATCGCGCTCCTCGGTTTGGAGAAGGTCAGCCAGTTCGTCATCACGGTTGGTTTGCAGGCCGCGGTACGGGCACGGAAGTCCCGCCTGATTCATCAGCCCAGTTTCTGGTTAGGCAGCTTGCAGCGAGCCCTGTTTGCCCGCGAGGTGGCTACCCTGCTGAATGTCGACAAAGAATTGGCGTTTTCCGGCGCGCTGCTTCAAGACTACTTACTACCCGTCGTCACAAACGAACTGTACGACTTGTATTTCTCGTTCACCGAGAACCGCGACTACTGTAGCCCCTGCATCTGCCAATTCGAACGGGACAATCTCGGTTGGGACCATGCCCTGGCCGCAGGCTGTCTGGCGGCCCATTGGCCACTCCCAGACGCTTTGGTCTGTTGCATTCTGCTGCACCACATGGGCCTGCCTGTTCTGGCAGATCCCGCCTTGGGCAAGACAGCCGCAGCGGCAGTGGTGTTGTCCGCATTACTGCCAGATCAGTTGCGCCAGCACCGGGACGGATTGGAACAGTTGCATTGGCTCGAAACGCAATGGCCCGCGTTCCGCCTGGCTGAGTTAACGAGTCGCGTCGACAAACAGTCGACGGAGTTTGGCATCGGTGTTGCGAATCAGGTCTCGCTTAGTCGACGGTGCCAGCCGACTCCTGAACGAGAAACGGGGAAGGCCGGGACGTCTCAACGCGCCGCAAGCCGGCGGGAGTTCGCCCCCGTTGCGATCAACGTGTAACGGGCATAGTCGGTCTCCACCGTCAAATCGTTTCCATTGGATCGGGCCTCGCCGAGACACCAATTGCGCGAGTTTCTTTCCATGACCCCACGTCAGCATGGCTTCCCCTGCCCTGCCTCCAGGAACGGAATGTGGCCGAAAAAACCACGCGTTAATTTCGAAATCGTTTCGGCGCTCTCCGAAGCGTGACCTATGTTTGGGAGACTGGGGAGCCGTTGTTTCCACAAGAGGTCGTTTCCACAAGAGGTCCCACGTCTGCTGCATACGTCGGCCGAGTTCGTTGTCCGCGGTCAGACCGTCATTCCGCACGGGACGCCCGCCGCCAAACACGTCTGGTCTCCTGGACGTGAAAACGTCATCCAAGCCGAGATGGGTTCCGGATGTTAGATTGGACTGCCATCCGCGAAGAGGCCCTTCAGGACTTTACCCTGGAGTCGCTTCCCCCGACGCTCAAGCTACCGGCATTGCCCCACGCCGTGACTCAGTTTACGCAGCGTGCCCGACAGCCGAACGTCAATTTCAGTGAGTTGTCGCAGATCATCGAAACCGACTCGGGTCTGACGCTGGAACTCCTCCGGCACGTCAATTCGTCCTTTGTCGGGCTGAGGCATCGGGCAGGGAGCGTTCAACAGGCCATTTCGCTGCTGGGCTTACGGCAGGCGACGAACTTTATTGTCTCCGCTGGAATGCAGGCGGCGGTGCGCGCCCGCAAATCAAAACTGATTAACCAGGCCTGTTTCTGGAATGCCAGTCTGCAAAAGGCACTCTTTGCACGGGAGGTGGCCTCCCTGCTCAAAGCCGACGCTGACCTGGCATTCGCTGGCTCTCTGTTGCAGGACTACCTGCTGCCGGTCGTCACCAACGACCTGTACGACACGTACGTCGCGTTCGTCGAAGACCGCAAGTCACACGGCCTGTGCATCTGCGAGTACGAACGGAGCCAGTTCGGTTGGGACCATGCCCTGGCGGCAGCCTGCCTGGCGGTTCGCTGGCATTTACCGGATGACCTGGTCTGCTGCGTTCTCTTCCACCACAGCGGACTTCGCATCCTGGGAGACGACGCGCTCGGTCGCACGGCGGCCGCCGCGGTCGCTGTCTCGGCATTGCTCCCTGATCAGCTGCGGCAACAGTTTGATGGCTTGGAGCAACTGCACTTTCTCGAAACACAGTGGCCCCAGTTCAATATAACGGCATCGGCAGAAGGGGTTAACGACACTCAAGCGGACCTTGACATGGGTGACCGGAACGACTTCCCTCTCAGTCGACGTTGTCGCAACGCCTTCGATCAACGGAACTATGACGATGGCACTCTCCGGGCAACTGTTCCGGCCTAGCCGTCGTTTGTCCGTTCGCAGCCCGCCCGCTTCGCCCCATCAGCGGACGAATTGAACCCGGCCGGTTTCTCGCCTATGATCCGCAGCGGAGTTTTCTGCGTTCCCCAATCTTTGTCAGCCTTTGAATCCCGCACCGAACCAGTCAACACGTGGCTCGTTGGCCGCTGACTGTCGGTTTCGTGAGCGTCGGATGAGAAGTTGACGCAGTCCAGCTTGTCGAGGGACGAATCTGTCCCGCTGCTGGGACATGTTTGAAAACGCGAGATTTCCTCGCTGCCGTTCACCCCCAAGGAGTCTTCCATGGCAGAGCAGGCACCGGCCGCCACTGCAAGTTCGAAGAAGCAGGAGTTCCCGGCCCAGCTCTACCTGATCTCGTATCCGAAGGTTGTCTTCATGTACCCCACGTTTCTCGCGGCTGTCGTGGCGGCGATTTACATGACGGTCTCCGGAGACGCCCCAGGGGTTGACCGGCACGACACGGAGATCCTGGGAACCATTTTCCTGATGATTTTCGGCGTGAATCTCGTTGTGCTGGCGTTCGACTTTCCCAGAACAACAGCGCTGACTCTGTTCTTTCTGATCGCGGCAGTTGTGTTGGGCCTACTGCTACTCTTTCGCATCAATGACAACATTTTGCCGGCCGTCAGCGAGTTTCTGGCGGCCTTCAGACCGTGGTCCAACTCGCACTTCTACTACGCGATCGCTGCCATCTTCGGAGTAATCTACGCCGTGGTGGCGATTGCCGTCCAGTTTGACTATTGGGAAGTTCGTCCCAATGAACTGCTGCATCACCACGGGCTGCTCAGCGACCTGAAGCGTTATTCGGCACCCAATCTGCAGATCGACAAGGAGATCAACGATCTGTTCGAGTACGTTCTGTTGCGGGCCGGACGGCTGATTCTGCACCCCAGCCAGGAACGCCGGGCCATCGTGCTCGAAAACGTCTTCTTCATCAATCGGAAGGAAGAACAGATCACTCGAATGCTGGGAGCCCTGCAAGTTCAGGTGCGTACGGAAGACTGAGTGCACGGAAGACTGAGCGTACGGGCGAGCCGGCAATTACCGTTTCGAACGCATCATCGCCTGGCGCATGTCGCGTTCGGCCGTCTGCTTTTTCATCTTCTCACGCTTGTCGTGCAGCTTCCGGCCCCGTGCGGTTGCGATCTCGACTTTGACGATTCCGGCCTTCAGGTAAACCGTCAAGGGGATCAGCGTCAGGCCGTTGTGGTCGGCCGCCTCAGCGAATTTTCGCAGTTCCACTTTCTTCAGCAGCAGCTTGCGGGTCTGGGTGGGGTCGTGGTTCATGACCGTGGCCTGGGGGTACAACGCGATATCAGCTCCGACCAGCCAGAGTTCGCCATCCCGCACCCGGGCGTAAGCCTCCTCAAGCGAGATTTTTCCGTCTCGAATGCTCTTGACCTCGCTGCCTCGCAGCACGATTCCACATTCCAGCCGATCCAGGATCTCATAATTGTGGCGTGCACGGCGATTCTGTGCGATGACGCGAGAGTTGGGATCCTGGTTTGGTGTCGATTTTTTGCTCATTTCAGACCACAAAAGCTCCGTCTTCGGCTGCATCCCCGTGCCGACCCGGATATCGGCTCTGCGTGGACGTGCAATCCTTGATCATCGCCAAGGTGACGACTTTCCGCAAGGTGATTGGAACTGGTTTCAACCCGAGACGTCCAGTTTGAT
>CALJUK010000507.1 GCA_937975745.1 uncultured Planctomycetaceae bacterium
GCGAATCGTCCGGACGCTGCAGCCGAGCTGTTCCGCAATCTCTTGCTGCGTGTGCCCTTCCATCATAAGGATCGCCACCCGCCGCATGTTGTCGTCCCGCAACGACGCCAGCAGGCGTCTAAACTCCTCGTCCATCGCGACGATGACCTCGGGGCCGGGGGATTCGTCCATGAGTTCCGACAGGCGAAACCCGAATCCCGGCAGCCCGTCGTCCTCTGCGGCAGACTCGTTGCGGACTCGGCCTTCCCCGCGCTTCTTTCTTCCTTCGCGGCGGATGTGATCGGCAGTCTTATGCTTCGTAATCGCCAGCAGCAGGCACCACAGATCGTGCCGATCCGTGAGTTGGGAGAAGTGACCGTTCGCCGCACCGCGGCACAGCGTTTTGAGCACGCTGAGAGCGACGTCCTCTTCGTCCGCAATTTGCGTCGGAGCCTCATCCAGACGCTGCTTCGCGAGAGCGGCGAGTCGATTGAAATACCGCGCCCAGAGTCGTCGCGCGGCGCTTTCATCGCCGGCCTTGATGCCCTGGATCCACTCCGTGACAGATTCTTGACCGGTCATTGCTTTTGATTGAGGCGGAGAGGCAAGAGGCACAATCAGGCCGAATGAACTAAGCCGTCTCAGGGGGCACTCTTCAATTAAACCTCGGAGAGTTCAGCAATCGCCGAAAACCATGAGATCGTGCGCACACTTCCAAAATTCCCCTGTTCTTGTGTCCGCATTTCTTCGCCTTTGACGGGCCTCTTTTAGGACTTCGATGTGTGGGACGGTACGTTCCTTTCGCGGGCAATTCGCATTCGATGTGCATGCCTCAGTTTTGTACCACCGTCGCGAGGGACAAAGCAACATTCTGAAGGACACTATTGACAATTGAGGTTGCGGCACGGGCAGTGCTGCTTCTGGGGTGGGAGGCGGTCCGGGCGTCGTACTGAACGACGAATCGCCGGATGTTCCTCGTGCGCCATGACTCACGGTAACGACACATGCGCGCTACTTGAAGCGCGTACACGCGTCTCCGGCGATTCTCCGCCGCAGGCCCAAGGCCGCGTTACGGTGCGAACTGCATGGGGCACGACTTCCGATTCTTCTGGCATTTGAAGCCATGTCGTTGCCACAAGATCTGACCATCGAATGAACGAGGGCCATAGAGCCGATGCGTACAATCCTCATCGTGGGTATTCTTGCGTTCCTTTCGGATCAAGTGTCGCAGCCGCTCCAGGCGGGGATGGTGACCTTTCTCAAGTCGCGGGACCACACGGAGTGGGGGCATAATGGCAACCAGTACCAGATGGACAACATCTTTGGTGCTGGAGAATGGACAGACGCTCGCATTGAGACGGTGAATCCAACCGCACTCTTCTCGTCCAGCAACGACTTCATCTTCCTGGAAATGGGAGAACGCGGTTGGAATGAAGGTGTTGGGTTCATTCAATTGCATCAAGCCGAAATGGAGAACTGGGTCGCTGCGGGCGGCCGGTTGCTGATCAATGGGGCCGGAGAGGAGGCGCCCATTCCCGCGAATCTGGGATTCGGCGTCACCGCGGTCTCCTCTTCTGGAGACGATGCGAGTGTGGCGAGTGACCCACTGCACCCGATCTTTCTCGGTCCTTCGACACCTGTCGGAACGAGTTGGGATGGAGGTTCGTTTCGCCATGAAGCGCTCGCCGGCCCGGTGACACCGATCATTCAGGACGCAGATGGCAATATGGTCCTGGGTGAGCGATCGTTCGGTCTGGGGCATGTCGTGTTCGGGACACTGACTCTTCCGTCTTTCTCTGATGACGGCATCGGCGCGGGGGGATGGGGGCCGAGTCCAGAAATCGTGAATCTGCACGAGAACATCATCCGACACGCCGCTGCGGAGGGTGTTTCCGCCATCCCCGAGCCATCCTCGCTTGCACTTTTTGCGATCGGCGCAGGTGTCGCTGCCATGGGAACGGCTCGCCGTCGCCGTCGAGACGGCTGTCCAGACAACAGGCATCGCAGTCCGAAGTGAATCGACCAAGACCGGCCCGAGTGGAACCTTCTCGCAGATGGGAATGTCGACGTGGTCGGCAATTCAGTGATGAGACTCGCGAGTCCCCCTGCGCGTGCCGTGTCGGCTTCAGCACACGAACTGCAACGATAGAGGGACTGAGATGATTCGTGGATTGGTCGTTGTGTTGATGGTTGTTGCCCTCTCAGTGTCCTCCGCGCAGCCGATCCAGGCAGGCTTTCTCTACGGGACAGATCGGCAAACCGATTTGCTGTATTCCATTGATACAACCACCGGCCGCGCAACACCGATCGGGCCTCTGGGCACAAGCGAAATGGTAGGACTCGCCTACGATTCCGACTCCGATACGCTTTACGGCTCCGATCGAACCACACAACTCCTTTATGCCATTAATGCCTCAACTGGCAGGGCGATGCCCATTGGCCCCATGAACCTGTCGGCAGTATGGTCGCTGGTTTACGACGCAAATTCCGATGTACTCTATGGCTTCGACGTAAACATTGAGAGATTGGCGGTTTTCGATCCCTCAACAGGAAATGTAGCATCCGTTCTGGGACCGTCTGGAACTCGAGATGTGCTCGGGCTTGCTTTTGACCCCAACTCCGACGTTCTTTACGGCGTGACTCCATGGAGCGACAGGCTGTATAGGTTTAACACGACCACGGGTGCCGCGACGGCTGTCGGACCTTTGCACACTCCCGCTATGCAGGGTCTCGCCTTCGATCCCGTTTCGAATGTCCTGTACGGGACGGA
>CALJUK010000508.1 GCA_937975745.1 uncultured Planctomycetaceae bacterium
AATCGAGATCCTCGCGAGCCAGAATGTCGCTTGCCCCCAGCTTACAGAGCCAATCGGCCTGGTCACTTTTGCCGGTGACGGCGGCGACTTCATAACCCAGTTTCGCCAGAATCTGCACGGCGAGACTTCCAACACCACCGGTGGCACCCGTGACGATCACCGGGCCCGCGTCCGGCAGAACTGAGTGCTCGCGGAGTACCTGCACGCTCAACCCGGCGGTCAGGCCGGCGGTCCCCAACCGCATGGAATCTTCCAGCGACAGCCCGTCCGGCAAGGGAATCACCCACGCTGTGGGAACGCGAATGTACTCGGCCCAGCCTCCCCAGCACGCGGCCCCCATGCCGTAGCTCGTCACCAGAACCTGGCTTCCGACCGGAGCCGATGCGGCAGACGATTGAACGACAGTTCCGGCGGCGTCGATCCCCGGCACATGCGGGAATTGCGAGACAACACCCGGGTGCCCCTTTGCCGCGAGCGCGTCCTTGAAATTGAGTGACGAGTAGGCGACTCGAATCACAACATCGCCAGCGGGCAATTCGCGGAATGGTCTCCGTTCGAACGCAGCCGAGACATCACTCTTACCCGATTTGGTTACCAGGTAGCAGAGGACCTCTGACGGAAGGGAGTTCGTCATGACGGCTTGGTGCCTCCTGCCGATGTGATGTGATTGCGGACCGGACAGGCGACTCCGTGAACCTGCCATCTGGTTCCATTTCAGCCGAGGTCCGATCCCACCGCAAGGGGAGTGACCGCAAGTCACTGAGCGGCCCGTTCCGAACAGGTCTGTACGGTCTCTCAAAAAACAGAGCCGGCAAGCTGCCCGAAGGCAACCCGCCGGCTCCGCATCGATGAGCCCACAGGGATTCTCTGCACGACTGCGGTTCATCGGCAACCACGAAGTGCACTGGCAGACCGGTGAGACCGCTTGGGCACCGTTGTTACGAGACCGAACCGCGGATCAGAGTTCGTTTGGATCGTGTAACAGTTTTGCAGGTGGAACGTTTGCGGCGATCGTCCGAAATGCCGCGAGCAACTGTTCTTCCAGGTCCGAGATTGTGCTTCCACCCGGAGCGTTCATCCAGATTCCCGACCCAGCGAAGGCGATCGCTTTCATAAAGTCACGGTCCGCGTCGGCACCGACCGTCATAGTGTGGATCGTAATTCCTTGGTCGATGGCCAGCTTGGCCTGATAGAAGGCGTATTGCTTGTCTCGATCGTTGGTCGAGTAGTCCGCTCGGCCGTCTCCGTCGTAGTCGGTCAGCGCGTCCCAGTCCCAGTCGTTCGGTAATCTCCAGCCGTACGGACTGCGGTTCGCATTTCCATCCGTCATGACCAGGATGGTCGGGCGGGCTCCTGTCCGGCGATGGTTTTGCAGCAGGTCGATGGCCTGTTCCAGTCCATAACCGGTGCCCGTGTACGGTGCATAGTGACTCGCCTGCTTATGACGTTGGATGGTGTCGATGTCGGCGTAGCGGTTGGTGATGAGCTGATCACCCAGATTGACATGGGCACCGTCTTCCGGTTCATCCAGGTACGATTCGACGCGTGCCTCGTCGTCGTACGTGACCAAACCGATGTGATCGTCGAATTCCAAATCGGACAGGAAATTCGTGAACAGCGTCACTCCTTCTTTCATGGCATGGAACGGATAGGCGGGCGCTTTCCACAGAACGGGTGTCTGGTTGTACTTGGCCCTCCGGTCCAGCAGGTAGTTCATGAATGTCAGCCCGCCGTACTTGCGGCTGTAGCCAGCCCGCTCGACGGAGTTGTCGCTCCGATTCCAGTTGATAAAGTCGCCTCAACTTCCCGAGGGGAATGGATACGGTGTGTAGTTGAGGTTGAAGGCCTGCAACACGCTGTCGAGATCGTCATCGAACCGTTCCCCGTAACCGGGCCCATCACCGCTGGAATTTTTTCCCGATTTGACCCAGCAGGCCGTAATCGTCATGCCCGCATAAGAGCCCTCCCCCTTGAATGTAGCCGTCTGCCCGACGTTCAGATTGTCGAACTTATACTCGTACGAGCCTTCAAATTCGCACACCACATTCGACAAGTCCTTCGATGACTCGACGAAAATTTCGTCCCCTTTGAATGTCACGTAGATCTGCGGTTCTTTTGAGGAGGACGGTTCTTCTCCCTTGATGCGGACATACTGTGGCTCGAAGACCAGATCGCCCGTGTTGAGCGGTTGCAGTGCATCCCAGATATCCAGCAGATTGGCTTCGATATCGGCCTGGCTCAGCCGTCCAATCGCCCCCAGCGAACTGTCGTCGTTCATGGAACCGGAATAGTCGAGCACCAGGGCGATGTCGCGTGCTTCGACGAACGCCACAGCCGAGGCCACAACATTGGCCACCTGATGTCCCATCACCGGGCCGAAGAACATCTTCATCTGCGAATCGGGATGTCCCGGTTCGATGTTGTCGCGGCGTGCGGTCACCTTCACAACATTGTACGGGCTGACGCCCCACTGAATGCCGAACGTGCCGCTTTGATCGCTGTAGATTCGCTTGCCAAACTCAACGTCCCGTTCGGGATCGATGAAGACTCCGTTCATGCTGGCCACCTTCTCGGCCATTTCGCGAGCCGCGCCGGTGGCAATCGAGTTGGCGTCGCTGACGTCACCGCCGTGATCACCCACGTTGCTGACAGCGGCCGTAATTTCCTGGGCCGCAGCCAGCGCAGCGGCATCGACCGCGCTCTGCATTTTTGTTTTCGTGTACGAGATCACCCCCAGATCGAGCCCCAAAGCCATCATGCTCATGGCGGCGATCAAACAAAAAAAAGCCAGGACCATGAAGGCCCCCCGCCGCGATCCGCGATCTTGAGGGACGGCCGTCGTCACGCCCGAGCGATCGTCTTTCCTGAAGGTGGCAAAACCGGTCGGACTCTTGTCACGCTGTCTGACACTTCGATGGTTGTTGCTTCTTCGAGTCTTAGTGTGGTCGTGCGTGCTCATCATACTCTCGCTTTCACCCGCTGCGGCGTTGCCGTATCTCTCTGGTTCAACTCTCGATTATCTCTGCGATCTTCGTGTCATCGATGGTGTGTCCTGGCGAGTCGTGAACTGTCTTCTCGCGGAATCACGTTCTGTAAGAGTTCTTCTGCATGAAAGATGGTTACTGCGTCAGGATGGCTGACGAATTGCGGAAGACGGTGCTCGTCGACACGGTCTTGCCCGCCATGAACGTTGCCGGCGCAGCGTTGTATGCCGAGTAAGGAATCGACGCCGAAATCTCAAACAGCCGCAGCCGATTGTTCGGATCGGACAGATCGAATGGTTGTCCGGCATCGCTTCCTTCCGCCGACGTAATGGCGATCTCGACCTGTTCGCCCGGCACTCCGGTGGCCGTAAGAAAATTGCGGATGTCCTGGGCCACCTTTTCGTTAGCAGTCATGCCGTTGGGGACAGTCTCCTGCCAATCCATGGAAGCCAGCCGGCCTCCCTCGCGGACGGCAGCTGTCAACTGCATCCCCAACTCAAGCGAGTTGCCCGCTTCCATCGTCCCCATGATCAGCAGAACAAATAGCGGCGTCATGATGGCAAACTCGACCAATGCCGCTCCGCGGCGGCTGACCTGTTGCGTTCTGTTCGGCCGGTTCGGCCTTGCCGCCGACGTTGCCCGCGTACGTCGTCGAGTGGCCTGCATGACTTGACTCCTGTGAACAACACTCAATGGTGACGACTCATTCCACACGGTTGAACAATTCCGTACGGTTGACCAATCGCGTGGGACGGCCTCGGTTGCGAATCGGCTATTCGTGTCGCATCACCGATTGCCCCCGCAGTGTCACCCCCTTAACAAACATGGGCGGCATCACACTGACTGCGTCGTAGGGAACGGTGATATGAATGACAAACAGCTGCCGCGGCTCGGCCTCGGACAGTTCGATTGGGGGGAGGGAATCGTAGTCGACATTCTCGGGATCGACTTGCGGCGAATCGAAGACGCCCGCGTCCTTGACCGAGATCGTGACGGCATCCACTGGAAAGGCGGACGACAAGATCTCGCGAGCCCGTTCTTCAACCTGTGCCGTCGTCACTGCGTTTGCCACACCCAGCCGAGCCGCCTGCTTCGCCGCCGAGCGAAGCATGTTCGAAACCATCTGCACGTGGGCAAACTCGAATAGCGTGAACAGAAACAGAAAGAAGACTGGCGTGACCACAGCCATCTCGACCAGCGCCACACCCCGCCTGGGAGATTTGCGGCCGTTGTTGTCACACCAAATCGATTGCATGAAAGTTCCCTCGACCTCAGATGTTCGGAGCGCGTCACGCGACACGATGAATTCGCTCGAATCAGCCGTGAGGGGAGACTCATTCCAGCCGTCATCCGATCGCATTGCGTCTCGGAATAAGAGACGCGTTCGTAAGCCCAACGTGAAAAACCTAGGTCACGCTTCTCGCAATCGAAGGGGGATTTTGCAGGAACTTGAGGCGAATTTTGAAGAATTCCAAGAATGTGGAGATTTGCGATCAAGTTTTGATGCGGCCACACCACAGGCCGAGGCAACGCTGCAATGCCGCAACAAACAACGCTGCTTTCGGGCACCGCTACAAGCGGAAGAAGCCGCACCGCCGCCACAATCGTCCGCATTGCGGACTAGTTGCTGGCGGGGACAGCGTCTTCGACGATCTGACGCGTGCGGGCTTCGCTCCGCATGTGATAGGCGGTCAGCTGATTGCGGTAAGCCCGTAGCGGGCGGATGGCACCTCGGCGGAGGACCGTCTCGCGACGTTCCCAATCCTCCGGGCGGAAGTCGGCGTCGGCGCTCAGGCGGCCCAGTTCTGCCAGGCCCTTCACACCAGCGTCGATACTCTTTTGCACGTCGTTGAGGACAATCCGCGAAGTCGAGGCGGACGCCTGCCCCCGATTCTCCCAGCGGCGTTTGAGAACCTGCAACAGTGAGTCCAATTGATCGAAGCGGTCGGCAGGATCGGGGATGGCCTCCGGAGACGCGACCAGCAGTTCGATCGCGTCGACGACATTCCGGACCGAACGGTCATGCTCGGGCGCGAAGTAGATCGCGTGCAGCCGATGGCGTAGCTCGGCCTCACTGCCGGCGGCGGTCGATCGGCCATACAGTTCAGCCACTTCTTGTTGCATGAAATAGCTGATGAGCGGATCGTAAGGTTCGGCAAACTCGACCACCCGACCGATGTCGGCCGGTGTCAGGCCGGGCTGCTTGGCGGCCTCGCCCAGGGTCGCAAAGTAACGCAACCGGCGCTTCGATTCAGGTGACATACCGCCGTTGGCTTCGTACTTGACCTGCTCGATGATAGACGAACCAGATTGAATCCGCTGCTTGACGGTCCGGCGATAGACCCACGGTTGGTCCGGAAATCGCGTCATCAATTCGCGCTGCGCTGTCACTTCGGCCAGACGGTCAACCAGGGGTGTTGTTTCCTCCTCCGGAATCCAATCTGCCAGCCGCTGGGAAGCCGACGCCATCGCCGTCTGCAATTCCTGCCATTTCGGCGCCCACCGCATGACTTCGTACGGAAGGTCGAGCGCAAAATGGCCGCTGGCCGCCGTGTTGATCGGCACACCTTGGTCGGCGTCGGAGATCAACATGCGGAGTTTCTCGTCCGAACAGGCCGGGAGGTTGAACATTACCGACCAGTCCCAGCCAACTTGAGCCAGGACCCGTCGGACGTGAGGGCGTTGAGCACGGGCGAGCAGTTTCGGCCGGACCAGCCCCTCGGCAGAGTTGGTCGCGAGCAGCAGCATTTCGCCGGCGGACACCTGGAAAGTGATGACTTCACGAAAGGCAGACTGCAACGTCTTGACCGCCGTCAGAATCGGGCCAGGACCCAGGTCCGCATGCACAAAACGCTGACAGTAGATGCCCTCGGGCGCCAGCGCATGGCTGACCTGAAAGTAGAACTCGCGTGTGAACATCGGGGCCGCTGACAACTCGGCCGGCTGCCCGCCATCGCACAAAATGACGTCGTGCAAGTCCGTATTCGCACTCAGCGCCCAGATGGGGTCAACCGTGCGGAACGCAAGTCGCGAATCGTCCAGCGGATTGGGATGCAATCGAGGTGCCAGCCTCTCGCGGAACAGTTGTGCCCGGCCACGATCCCACTCCACACACGTCAGCGACTGTGTGGGGAATGCCAGACAGCTTTGCAGACCCGCCCCGCCCGCCACGCCAAGGATCAGCAGGCGATGCGGCTGCTCGTGGAGTGTCAACGGGAGGGCTGCCCACAGTGTTTCGGCCGACGATTCTGGCACGACTTGCGGATCGAGACTCTTCGATGCGATGGGAATCCCGCGCTGCCGTATCTGATACTGCAAGCCGTTCTGCTTCCAGACAGTCAACGTCCCCCGGTCACCCTCGCGCGTTTCCACAAGGCGACTTTCATCAAGGTAGGGAAGCAGCGACCGCTCGACGCCAACTCGTCTCGCCATGAATACAGTCGTCGAGAACAGCAGTCGGCTGGAAGCATCGGGACGGTACAACGACAGTCCACTGCATCCGGCAATAACAGCCGCGAAGACCGACACCCAGCCAACACGCGTTCGCCACACGGGGACAGCCGATGGTCTCTCGCCAGTCGCAGTGGGGACCACCCCACGCGAGAAAGTCGTCACGCCGGCAATCACCAGCCCGCCGCAGGCTGCGATCGCCAGCAGAACAATCGGCCCGGTGATCGGCAGCAGGAAAGTTTGCGTCACAGCAATGGCTGTCAGCAGGGCGGGCAGCCAGTTGTCGCCAGGCCCGCCCCAGCGTTCCGCAGACCACACCGACAGCCATCATGCGGAGCGTGCAGATCCAGACGACTTGCGACACGAACGCATTGGTCGTCAGGCCGAGGGCGATCAGTCCGCTCCAACCAGCCGTAAACGTCAACAGCAACGCAGCCAGCAGCAGTGTTCCACCCAGCCGCGATGCGACAGCCCGATCGTTCACCCAGCGGAACTCGCCAATCGGTCGGCGGAACAGTATCGCAAGTGGGAAACATTGTCGGAAGAACTTCGGAAACGCCAGCAACCGTCCGCACACCAGAGATGTCCAGGCCATCGCCGACAAGTAATAGGCTGCCGGCGTGAGTTCGAACAGCATTCGCTCGATCGCGACAAACGCCACGCCGATAACCGCCGCAGCCATCAAGCTCAGCAGTGTCCCGATTGTGGACCGATCGGCTGGGGAAGTGTTTCCGAATTCCAGCGAAACGATCTGCTTTTCGAAATGAGCCCGATAAATGGTCCAGCCGGCGCTGAGGCAACCGACAGGGACGGCCAGCGCACCGAGTAAATCCAGACCGCCAATCGCGCTCGCCAGCGGCGTGCCCACGAGAGAGCACACAAGCCATCCCGCCGCAAACCAGCTGCGGGCATCGCCCCCGGAGGAACGACCCGACTGTTTCCAACTGTCGGACCATCGTTCCAACGACTCGAGCAGTCGCGTGATGGCGAACGTCGGCAAGGTGAGAACCACGAGACCGATCGCAAGCCCCAGCAGCAGCGCAATCGCCGGGCTTTCCAGCAGCGACCACGAACTGTGCGCCACAAGCCATTGCGGACCGGCCAGCAACAACGGCAGGACGACCGACCAGCCGGTCACCGCCAGCAACCACCACCCCGCCGAGGCCAAGCCAGTCGCCGAATTTCGATTGGAACGGAGACTTCCCCACGCCAAGCCAATGGCAGCCGCGAGGATCAGACCGCACTGCGCGAATTGCGACGGGCCAGCAACGGCCGAAACCCTCGCCAGCCAGGCAAACAAAGACACAGCCGACACGCAACCGGCGACAGCGGCGGAAGCGGCCGGGCTCTGCAGCCACGCGATGAGGGCGGCGATCACGTGACGGACGCGCCCGGTGTAAATGACGCTGGAATTCATGGCATCCTTGCCAATTTAAGCTGTCGGAGACAAAAAGCCGTTTCAACTACGGTTGGTGGCCGCGTTTCGCCCAATCTTCCCGGGGCAAATCGCAAATAACGGAACAGACACGGGGTTCACATCCTTCGAGAGTTCCCGCATTGCCCCATCTGATGGCCCTGGTTTTACCGGAAGCGGTAAATTTGTCGCAAGATCAGTCTTGGGAAGACTTTCAGCAACACCATCCCGCAAGTCGTCCGACGGATCGCCAAACGGAATGTGCAGATGGGGCGGACATCACCCGGCCTGCCCACCTTCTCCGAAATTTGCCCCCGGTTCCGACTTGTTTGACTCTCCTTCCCTCTCGGGGAATGACACCGGCCTTCCCTCTCGGGGAATGACACCGGGGAATGTCGAGCGCTGCAGGCAACACTCAGGCCACCACCAACAAGGCGGCGCTGCGAATTCGTCGTATCTCCCGATTCGACTCGGCGGGGGCAATGTGCAGACGCGATCGATTCACCCGAGTTCACCACACCGGTGCCCCCCTATGATTCGATTCTGTCGAGGCCTATAATCGACCCGTCGGCGAAGCGCGCCCATCCGTCCTCTGCTGTCAGGTGCGTAAGACTCATGTCGAATTTGTTGCGCGGACATTTTCTCATCGCTGGAAAACAGCTCCACGACCCGAATTTTCTCAAAACGGTTGTGTTGATGGTCGAGCACACACCGCAGGGCGCCATGGGTGTCGTCGTTAATCGGCCGTCCACTGTTTCCGTGGCACATGCCCTGTCCGGCCATTTCGAACTCCCCGAAACGGGCGAGCTGGTTTACTTCGGCGGACCGGTCGAACCGGCCGCCCTGCTTGTCCTGCACGATGCAGGCAACCTGCAGGCATTCGAGCCGGGTGAAGATGGCCTGCCGGTCCTTCCCGGGTTGTATCTCGGAAACAGTCCCGAAGTCTTCGAACGTGTCGTCCGCCAGTCCAGTGGAAACCAAGACGGGCTCCAGTATCGCATCTACTCCGGATGTGCCGGCTGGGGACCACAGCAACTGGAAGGAGAGTTGGCCCGCGGCGACTGGTACACCATGCCAGCCTGTCGCGACCTCGTGTTTGACGACGACCCCTACGAAGTCTGGGACAAAGCCATTCAATGCGTCTCGGAGGCCAACCGGATCATCTCGCAGCCGTACGGCGATCCCGAGTGGAATTAGGCCCATTCAGGGCCGCAGCATTGCGGCGTGAACGGACCGTTCAGCACAATCACCGGCGGATTTCGTGCGACGCCAACCGCCTGACTGAAGACCGCCTGACTGGAGCGTCTTGATCGTGAGTGACATCCTGGAGCTAAAGGATTCCGGCTCGAAATCGACGGCTCGCATTGCAGCCGGACAGGGATTCAACCTGTTCGAGTTCCATGCCGATGTCGACGGGCGGATTGTCGACGTCATCGACGCGGCAGCCGACTTCGCGGCGGGCGGTCAACGACCGAGCGGACACGGGATCCCGCTGCTGTTTCCGTTCCCCAATCGAATTCGCCACGGCGAGTTTGACTGGGAGGGAACGCACTATACGATGACGCCCGAGCAGGTCGGCTTCGACCGGGATGGCAATGCGATCCACGGTTTCTGCCTCGATCGACCGTGGCGTGTTGTCGATCAGGGCTCGAACTTCGCGGTGGCCCAGTTTCAACTCAGCCAGGTCGCCCCCGACCGGCGGAAATTGTGGCCGGCCGATTTCCTGATCGAATCCCGATTCGCAGGCTTTGCCCAGGGGCTTTGGAACTCATCCGTACTTTCGACTTCCGCTGGCAACCGGCAGCCGGCCGGAGCGCTGTCTCATCGAAGCACCGGCCGCGATGGCCTGGAATCTGGAAGGATGCTTGCCGACGGGAGTTCGTAGCCCGGTCACCACACGACAGGACCTGCGAGAGGGACAGTACTTCGGGCAATTCGCGCTGGACGACGTGCTGACCGGCCTCCCCACCGACACCGATTGCATCGTCTGCCAGATTATTGACGAAGCAGCCGGCCTGCAGGTGACGCAGGCCTTCTCCCCGATCTTTGGTGAGCTGGTCGTCTTCACGCCTCCCGGTCGCAATGCCGTCTGTCTCGAACCGTACACTTGTGTGACCGATGCGATCAATCTTGCCAGCCGGCTTCCGGAGACCGGCTGGCGGGTCCTCGAGCCGGGGCGCGAATTCCGGACGAACATCATCATCTCGGCAGAGATGATCCTGGCCTGACGGCCGGGCCGAACGTTTTCTTCGACAGTCGAACACTCGGCCGGAACAGCCTGGCCAGGAGTTCTCAGGGGCGATTGATGCGAAAGAGACCTTGCAGTCCATTGCTGGCCTGCCTGCTTGCCGCCGCGTGGCTGCTGCTACCACAATTTCTGCTCGATGACGGGCAACCGGGCTCCGGTTCGGCCCGCGCAGGCGAGGAGAAGGCCGACGCCAAGTCTGCGGAAAAGACCGCCCAGGAATCCGCCGCCGCCTTTCTGGCGGGCATTCAGAAACAAGAAGAATTGGTTCGCCGGCTGTCCCCGCAGGCGGTGCCAAACATTCCGCCGGAACAGCGGCCTGTTGTTCTTGGAATCGAGTCCGCGACGCTCGGTTCCAGTTACATCCATACCCCACAGGGAGCGCAACGGTTCTTCGCTGCCGAAATCAGCTTGCTGAACCGGACAGACAAACCGCTCGAACTGCTCCGCGCATCGGTTTCACTCACTCTCGACGGAGTCGACCGGCCATTCCAGGAGGTCCCCCAGCAGGTGCGATACCAGTTCGCCCCTCTGGGCAGGGAGAACCAGCAGATCGACCGTTTGATCAAAGAGCCGGGAATCACCGTGCCACCGGGCCACGTCGGCCGGTTGTGGGTCGTCTTTGCCGAGATTCCGACCGCCGGTGACGTACCGTCCCTGCAACTGCAGATTCCCCTGGGTGAGGCCAAGTACACGCTGGATGTGAACGCCTGGGAAGCCGCCCGACTCGGTCTGGAACAGGAACGAATCGGTCCGAACGACGCGCTGGCCCTGCTGACGATCCACGGCGAACTCAACGCGATCAACGCGGGGACATTGGCCGGCGAACTCGACAAGGCCGTCGCCGCCGGACTTGCCCGAGCCGTTGTCCGCTTCGCCCAGTCGGACAAGCCGCCTCATTCGCAGATCACCAACTGGTTAAAGCAATCGGTGGGCTTTCGGCAGAACCAGGCTGCTAATCCGCAGTTCCCCGAGCTGCCGGCGCAACTCCGCGAGTTACATTTGGCATCGCTCCCGGGTGAAGAGGGACCGGTGCAAAAACGAGGGCGACGGACGCAGGCGCAACGGACCGTGCACGAGACAGACGTCGACGCGGTGACCGCCGCATTGCAGACCGCTTATCGGATCCTTCCGCACGAACAACTGCTGGCCTGTATTCAAGAGGGGCACCCACTGGCACGATCGGCAGCCTTGGCAGCCGGCGGAAGTCGACTGGCTGTGGATGACCTTCCTGTCGTCCTGGCGTATGCGCACGGCGACGACCCGTTGATGCGGCGGGCGGCACTTCAGGCGCTGCAACACTTCGGTGATCCGCAGGCCGTCGAAACGCTCACCCAGCTGGCGAACAGCAACAATCCCAACGTCGCCGAGCAGGCGGTTGTCAGCCTGGCAAATTCTCGATTCGGTCTGGCTCATGCGGGCTTGCAGAAGATGTTCGACGAGGCCTCACCGGGGGCACAGAAGCGTCTGGCGGTCATTCTCGCGGAACATCCACGGGGGACCTGGGCCGACGTTCTGTTTCAGTTCGCTCATCATGACGATCCGGAAGTTCGTCTGGCAGCGACCGAAGCGCTCATCCAGATCGGCCATCCGAGATTACCACAGGTTCTTGAGCAGGCGCTCGCCAGCGACGTCGAGTCACTGCGAACGCAGGCCCTTGTGACACTGATCAACCAGGGGGACGCGGAAAGCGAACGGATCGCGATGCAGTTCACTTTGGCTTACCTGCATGACAAGCCACCCCTGCCACCAATGTTTGGCCTGCTGACGCGGACCAAAGACCGCCAGGCCGTTCCGTTGCTGCTGAAACAGTTCGACGAGTCCGGCCCACAACGTCAGGGAATGATTAGTCTGCTGGGCCAGATTGGCGACCAGAGTGTGTTCGATTTCCTCGTCGACCGTTATCCGGGCCTCTCCAACGCCGAGAAGTCGTCCGTGTTACATGTCTTACTGCAGGTCGACTCGTCACAGTTTCGTAAGCTGGCTGCCGATGCGCTGCAGAGCGAAGATGGCGGTCTGGCCAATGCAGCCTGTCGCGGATTGATGGAAGAGGGAAGTCCGGCTGGCATTCGCTTACTGGTCGACGCCAGAGACGAAACGTCGAGAAACCACACGCGGGCGTATGCGGCCGACGCACTCGCCACCCTGGGAGATCCGGCGTCACGCGACGCGCTGCAGAAAGCGCGGTTGTCGGAAGACCAGCAACGCCGCTCGTTGGCCATTTCGGCCGTCCGGCGGTTAAGGCAACGGTCCCCCGGTTTTGGCTTTACCTCACAGGGACAGAAACTGGCCGGCGAGGAAAAGTGGGCCGAAGCGCTGGAACAGTTCGAACTTTCGATCGAGGCCGACCCCGAACTTCCCGAGGCATTCACGGGCAAGGGGAACGTTCTCTTGAAGACAGAGAAGTTCACCGAGGCCCGGCTGGCCTACGCCAAAGCAGGCGAGCTCGACCCGTACGATCCCCAAGCCGTCACCGGGCTCGGCGTGGCGCTGGCCGTCACGGGCGACGTGCAGCAGGCGGTCAAGCAGATTACCGCCGTGAGCAAATACTTCCAGAAGGATGCGTTGTTTGCGTATAACTCGGCCTGTGTTTACGGGCGGGCCGTCGACTATCTCGATAACCATCCCGAGGCGGCTGAGCGTGAAAAGTCGCTGCCCGAATACCGCCAGGCGGGCCTCGACCAGCTACGCTCTGCCATCAAACTCGGCTTCTCCGATCTAGAATGGATGGACAAAGACCCGGACCTGGAATCGCTCCGTAAGCTGCCCGAGTTCGAACAAATCCGCAACCAACCGGCCACGAACGAGGCCAAGGGATAAGGCCTTTCGCCGGTCCGTTGTGCGGCCTCTGCTGACAAGCTGGAAGCGTCCACTGCGGACGCGCGCAGGTGCACCCCTGGACAAACCGGTTGTTTCTCTCGTCTGGACCGTTTTCCTTTTCCACTTGACGAATGCTTCTTGATCGATGGTTTATCTGAGCCGCATCTATACCCGTTCTGGTGACACTGGGGAGACATCCCTGGGAAATGGTGAGCGCGTCCCCAAGACCGATTTGCGAATTAACGCCTACGGGACGGTCGACGAATTGAACGCGGTCCTCGGCTGGGCGATGGTCGGAATGGATGACGGCAGCTTGTCTGCCTCGTTACAGCATGTCCAGAACGATCTGTTCGATCTCGGTGCCGACCTCTGCGTACCAGAACCGGGCCAGAACGACGCCCCCCCCGAGTTTCCGCCGCTACGAATCGTGGGCGAACAAGTCGAGAAGCTCGAGCGCTGGATCGCGTACCTGCCCTTGATCCCGCTGGCGATCGG
>CALJUK010000509.1 GCA_937975745.1 uncultured Planctomycetaceae bacterium
GAACGTAACTCGTCTGAGTTGACTCTGAAGTCCTACTCCGAAGACCTCGCCAGCTTCCTGGAATATTCCGAACTCCGTGGCGGGGGAATCGTTGAACCAGCCGAAGTCACCGTGCGGATGCTGCGGGGCTACGTCTCGTACTTGCACGAATGTGAATATGCCAAGACCACGATGGCTCGCCGGTTGGCCTGCCTGCGGAGTTTCTTCCGCTTCTGCTGCCGCGCAGATCTCGCCGAGCACAATCCGGCCAAGTCGCTTCGGACGCCGCGCATCGGTCGCAAACTGCCCCACTTTCTGACCACCGAACAGGTCGGTCGGCTGCTGGAAACACCCCCGGCCAATGATCCGATGGGACTGCGGGATCGGGCGATACTGGAAACGCTGTACTCGGCCGGATTGCGTGTTGCAGAACTCGCAGGTCTGAATGTTTCCGACTGGGATCGCGATTCGAACATCCTGCGTGTCTTCGGCAAGGGCCGCAAAGAGCGGATCGCGCCAATTGGAAGTTACGCCGCGAAAGCGATGACCCGCTGGCTCGAGGTTCGCCAGCCAGACGACAACGACCCGGACGCGCAGAACGCATTCTTCCTGAACCGGTTTGGCCGACGGCTGACGACACGCAGCATCGGTCGCATGCTGGAGAAACACCTGCAGGTGGCCGGTCTGGACACCATCACCAGCCCACATACCCTGCGACACAGCTTCGCAACGCATCTGCTCGACGGGGGGGCCGATCTTCGCAGCGTCCAGGAGCTACTGGGACACAAGAGCCTGACGACCACGCAAATTTACACGCATGTCAGCACGAAACGTCTGCGTGAAACCTACGAGTCGGCCCACCCGCACGCTGCTTCCCAGCGAACTTAGACACCGCCTTGCAATGCCCCAGAAGGCTCGGTCAGCCACGGTCCGAAGCGATGGAACGCTCGCCTTTCGCCGCGCACCCGCAACCGGCACGGTTACGAAGGGCTGCCGAGCGGATCCGGCAAGACATTTTCTCTGTGGCGATCGAGGGGTCACCACCTTTCAACAGGGCCGGAAGGTGTCGGCACGTGCAGATCGGGGAGCAGGCCGTCGGCACTCCCCCGGACCGGTCCGGCGTCGGCAATCGCATCTAATGCCGCCCGGAGTTCTTCTCCCGTCTTGGCCAGTTGAAACTGATGCCGCAGTGCCGCCCGTGTTCGCATCGACTTCAAATACCAATGCCCCATCTTGCGGAACGAGATGATGGCGACCTCGGTCCCGCGGCGTTCTTCCAGGTAGGCGAACTGCCGCTTCAAGAGTGCCAACCGCATGTTAAACGTTCCTGGCGGGTCGTACTCCCCGGTTTGTTCCCACTGTTGTAGCTGGCTGAAGATCCAGGGGTTGGCGAGTGCCCCCCGGCCGATGCTCACACCCTGGCAGCCGGTTTCTCGCAGCATGCGGTCGGCGTCGGGGATGTTGCGGACGTCTCCGTTACCGATGACGGGAATTCTTTCGACCGCTTCGACAACACGGCGGATCCCCGTCAGATCGACCGTGCCACTGAAGCCCTGGGCCCGTGTTCGGCCGTGAATGGCAATCGCAGCGGCACCGACCTGTTCAAACTCGCGGGCAAACAGCGGAGCGGTCAGTTGATTGTCGTCCCAGCCCAGCCGCATCTTCACGGTGACAGGAATATCGACCGCTTCGACGACCGCTTGGACCAGTTCGATCGTGTCGCGGTTGCGGCGCATCATGCTGGCACCGGCTCCCCCTTTGGTAATTCGATCGACAGGGCAGCCCATGTTGATGTCGACGGAATCGACTCCCCGTTCGACAAGTAACTGGGCCGCATCCCGCATAATGGACCGCTCGCTGCCGAAAATCTGCACCGCGAATGGTCTGTCCTCGGGACAGGTCTCCACCAGCTGGAGCGTTCGGGCGTTCCCCTTCAGCAAGGCTCGCGCATTGACCAGGTCAGTCGTTGCCAGTCCGACGCCGCCCAGTTCGCGGACAATCCGCCGGAAGGGAAGGTTTGTGTATCCGGCCAACGGAGAGAGAAGCCAGCGGGTCGCCAGCGGCAGTCTTCCATACCTGGGGACTGCCGGGAATTCCGGTCGGAGCCAACTCTGGGAAGGGAAATCAGAGCGCTGCATTCGGCAGGACTACCTTAGCTGGGCGCCCAGCTTCTCTCGGCAGGTTTCGACGACAGCCTGCTGGTGAATCTCGACTTCCTCGTGCGTGAGTGTCTTTTCGGGTGACCGATAGAACACCTGCACGACGTACGACTTCTTGTCGGCCGGAATCTGTTTACCGCGGTATTCTCCCCCGAACGCAACATCGTCCAGCAGCGGACCGGCGGCCGACCGCACGGTCTGTTCAAGTTCGCGCCAACGGACGGATTCGTCCAGCAGGAAGTTGAGATCCCGCGTGACACCGGGGAACGTGGGGAGCGGTTCGAATGCTGGCGTCAGATCCGCCAGCGATTCCAGCGCAGACAGCTCGACTTCGAAGACGGTCACCGCGTCTCGCAGATCCAGTCGATCGGTGACATCCCGGCGGAGTTCACCCAGCCAGCCCCACCGGTTGCCGGCCAGCAACAGCTCGGCACCACGGCCCGGGCTGAATGCTGGCAGATCTGACGGCTCGACCTGAAGCCGCAGCTTTGGATTGACCGCGGAAGCCAGCGTTTCGACGACGCCCCGCAACTCGCGAAAAGACCGGCCTGAGACCATCGAGACCATGATTGGTTCGGTCTCCTGTTCCCGTAAGGATCGGTCGGCCGACAAAAACACACGAGCCACTTCGAACAGCTCGGCGTTGGCGTTTCCCTGCCGTTCGTTCTCGCGACGCGAGACAAGCAAGCTGGGGATCAGACTTTGTCTGAGGACGTTTTCGTGCCGTCGGGAACTGTGCTCGACATGCAAGGCCGCCTCGTTCCCACGCGGGCGGAAGAGTTCGCACAACTCGTCACTGACGAAGCTGAGTGTGACACATTCGAACGCCCCGACGGCCGTCAATGTCCGCCGGACACGATCCAGCACCCGGTCTCGCTGTGTTCGGTACGAGGGCCCCATTGGGACGAAGGCGTCTTCGGGAATGTTCTCGTAACCGTGAATACGGGCCACTTCTTCGATGAGGTCCACTTCTCGCGTCAGGTCACTTCGCCATGTGGGGGGGAGCAACCGAGCCGACGTCCGTCCCTCCGTCTCCAACTCGAATCCCAATTCGGTGAGAATTCGCAGCGATTCCTCGCGCGGAATGTCGATCCCAAGCAATCGGGGAATTTGTCCGAAGCGGAGCTCGATCGGGTCGCGATTGGGTAACGGCTCGGACTCGACTTCGACACTGCCGGACAGCAGTTCGCCGCCGGCCAGTTCGAGAATCAGTTCGCAACAGCGACGGCTGGCCCAATCGACACCACGCGGGTCGAGGGGGCGTTCGAACCGGTACGACGAATCGCTGTGCAGATTCAGCTTGCGGGCCGTATTGCGGATTGTCCGCGGACGAAAACCGGCCGATTCGATCAGCACGGTCGTCGTGTCGTCGCCAATCTCTGTCTCCAGTCCACCCATCACGCCGGCTATCGCCACCGGCCGTTGGGCGTCGGCAATGATGCACATGTCCGGATCGAGCGGGTATTCCTTCTGGTTGATGGCGATCAGTTTTTCGCCCGGTGTGGCCCGACGGACCACGATCCGTCCTTCCTTGAGCTTGTCGAAGTCGAACGCGTGCAACGGTTGGGCCGTCTCCATCAACACGTAGTTGGTGATGTCGACGATATTATTGACCGGTGTTAGGCCGACCGCTTCCAGTCGTTTTTGCATCCAGTCGGGGCTGGGACCGACTTTGACGTTTCGAATCACGCGGGCCGAGTACCGCGTGCAGAGATCCGGGCACTGCAGATCGACCGATGTCACGTCCGCGACCGACCCCCCCGTCGCCTGCAGCTCGGCAGCCGGAATTGTCAGCGGAACGTCGAACAGGACGCTCACCTCGCGGGCCACGCCGATGTGGCCGAGACAATCGGGCCGATTGCTGGTCACTTCCAGATCGATGGCCAGGTCGTCGGCAATTGGTTGGGTTTCTTCCAGGTTCAGCCCGGTCATTGTCAGTCGGTCGACGACATCCTCGACGGGGATATCGACCGCGACATATTCACGCAGCCAGTTCCAGCTGACAATCATGCTCGCTTCGCCAGTTTTGCGCAGAAATTGAATTGGAATGGGGCGGCTGCTGACTCTCTCCGACCGCACAGCGTCCCGTCAAACATGCTGCCCACCACTCTAAGTTCCCCCCCGGTGAATGAAAAGGGAAGCGGCCTGGGAGGAAGAGAGCCGAAAGACTCGCGTGAAAAAGTGAATGCACGACCTTGTGTGGCGTTATTTCGAGTCCGGCGGGTGCGGATGGTCTGTGGCGAGCTTGCAGTTGGCCAGCGGGTCTGTGGGAGAAAGCTCGCCAGTGGGTGTCTCGTAGTACAGCCGACCATTGATGGAGTAGACGTTGGGAACGCCCATTCGCCGACTCTCGTCCTGGGCTTCGGCAACAGCACGACTGCCGATCCGCATGATTTCGTCGATGATGGCGTACGTCGCCGCGGAGAGTTCAGATCGTATCATGGGGATTCACCGACGAGTTCCAGAAACTTCGAAAACCACTACGAGTCCCGAATCACTGTTTGGTCACGTGCCCCGGCCGCGACATCCTGCAGCGTTGTCGCTCCATTATACGTGAGTACCCAATGGTCGGACAGCCGACGGTAAATTCCCCAAAAGTTCCGCAATGACCTGCCAAATCGGCGACGAATGTCAGGTGCCGGGACGTCGTGGCCCCCCTTTCGTGCCCGCTCCACGACGCGGGCAACGCAAATCTCGGCCGACTCGACAAATACGAAGACCGTGCTGACGACGTAGCCAGCGCCGCGAGCAGACGCAATGAAGTTCCGCATGGTGACGCCGGAGAGAGTCGATTCGCAAACAAACGAAGTCCGAGCAGACACATATTGGCCGAATTCTTCGATGAACTGGCGAGCTGCGGGAATCCGCGCGGCAGAGGGATTGTCGGGAGAGAACGCTACGGCGATGGCATCGGCACCAAGGTAGGGAAGTTGGCGCTCTTTGGCGTATTCCAAGGCGATCGTGGTCTTGCCTGCCCCATTCGGGCCGCCAACGATTATGAGTCGGGGCGAATCGTCCACTCTGTCGCGCTCCGCTGTGTGTTGAACCCAATGGAATCGCAAGTGATTCGTCGAAGAAGCGACAACGTGGTGTCGCAAGAATGCTGCCCACCACTCTAAGTTCCCCCCCCGGTGAATGAAAAGGGAAGCAGTCGGTCGAATAAGAGCTGGCGGGCGGCGGAAATCGACTGCCGAACGAGAGGACCAGTGGGCCATTCGTCTCGCGCGCGGGCTGACATGGCTGGCTTGTCAACGGTCCTGTCAGTCAGGCTTGCGCGGTGAAAACTCGAATCACCGCGCTGTCAGGCGGCCATCGACTTGCGCACGTCGCGCTTTGGCGCGCGTCCCGTGCACTTCGGCCACCTTGGCCCGAAAGCGGTTGCTGGTAAGTTTTCACCTTCCATTCGAAATCCCGATTTCTCGTCTGGCGGCCGTGTCGCCACTCGGTATTGTAGTGGAGACACCCATTTCCAAACGGACAGTGGTCTTCCGTGGCCAGCGACTTACGCCCCGAGGAGACCGCCCGTCGTTGCGCACCTCAGGGAAACCGCCTTCATGAGTGACGTCCCTCGCTCGCAGACGTCCCATCTGCAGCACCGCCAGTTTGACGACCACCCGATTCTGACTGTGCAGCAGCACATCCTGCAGCAACAACTTCGGATTCCCGGTGCCAGCGGTGAATTCTCGTTCCTGCTGTCGGGGATTACGCTGGCCACCAAAATGATCCAGGCCCAGGTCCGACGGGCTGGCCTGACAGATATTCTGGGTGAGCACGGCGATGTCAACGTGCAGGGGGAAGTCCAGCAGAAGCTCGACGTCTACGCCAACCAGGTGCTGCTGCACTGCCTGCGGGTCCGAGACAGCGTGGCCATTCTGGTCTCGGAAGAAAATGAGGAGGCCATCATCGCCCGGGGCGATTCTCCCCGGGCCAAGTACATCGTGGTTTTCGATCCGTTGGATGGGTCGTCGAATATCGACGTGAACGTCAGCGTCGGAACGACGTTTTCCATCATGCGCAGGCCCGACCCGGCTACACCGACCGAAGGTGACGAAGACGTCCTGCAACCCGGCTACGAGCAGGTGGCAGCCGGCTATGTGGTGTACGGCTCGTCGACCATTTTGGTCTACAGTGCCGGACAGGGAGTGCACGGTTTCACGCTGGACCCAGCCGTCGGGGCGTTCGTTCTCAGCCATGAGAACATCCGGATGCCCAAACAGGGGAAGTACTATTCCACCAACGAAGCCTACTGGTACGGAATGAAGGAACGGGATCGGAATTTCATCGATCGGCTGCGGAAGGGAGAATTGGGGCGGACGTATTCGTCGCGGTATATCGGCTCGATGGTGGCCGACTTTCACAGGACATTGCTCAAAGGGGGGATCTTTCTGTATCCCACGACGGCCGAGCAGCCCGACGGCAAACTCCGCTTGCTGTATGAAGCCAATCCGATCGCCTATCTGGCCGAACAAGCCGGCGGAATCGCTGTCGACGATGACCTCAAGCGGATTCTGGAGATTCAGCCCCGCAATATCCACCAGCGGACACCGCTGATTGTTGGCAGCCCAGTCGAGATGAACGCCTACATGGAAAACGCGGGGATGCCGGCTGGTTAGTCCGCATTGCGGACAATTGTGGCGGAGTGCGACCTGACGGCGCGGACTTTGCTCCCGGGGACAGCCAGCCCGACGAAAGGTCGCAGGTCAGGCGGTTTCGTTCTGTGAAGTGGGAACCGTACGATCGATTTCGATCCGGACCTTGTCGATCTTCCGCTGGTCGGCCGCGAGGACGGTAATCCGCAGATGACGCCAGGTGACCATTTCCTTTGGCTTGGGGACGCGGCCCAACTGCGAGAAGACCAGTCCGCCGATCGTGTCGAAGTCGCCCTCTTCGGGAAGATCAAAGCCGAACGTCTCGTTGAGATCGTCGATATGGACGCGCGCGTCGACATCGAGCGTGTCGGCGTCGACACGGGTGATCTGCTCGACCTCGGCCTGGTCGTATTCGTCGACAATCTCGCCGACGATTTCCTCCAGGATGTCTTCCATGGTGACCAGACCGGCCACGCCGCCGTATTCGTCGAGTGCGATCGCCATGTGGACCCGCTCGCGTTTCATTTCTTCGAGCAGCTTGTCGAGGCTCATTGTTTCCGGAACGTAGAACGGCTCACGGATAATTTCCCGCAAGGGTGGTTCGCCCCCTTCGTTGGGAGAGACGTACCGCAACATGTCCTTGGCGTAGAGAATGCCGAGAATATCGTCTGTCGATTCGCCAATGACGGGGACCCGGGTGTGCCCGGCTTCGAGAAGTTGTGTACGGGCCTCGGGGAGCGAGGTGTCGATGTCGAGGCAGAACATTTCGGTCCGCGGCGTCATGATGGCTGCGACGTCTTCGTCCCCCATTTCCATGACGCGATGAATCATTCGTTGGGCGGCCGATTCGAGGATGCCTTCCCGTTGGCCTTCGTCGACGACCGAGCGAATTTCGTCGTTCAGGTTGACGATGTCGGATTCTTCGGGTTCCTGCAGTCCGGCGACACGATGCAGCATTCGATCCAGCCAGTGGGCTGCGGCCAGAAGAGGGCTGAGCAACGTGGACACGAGTTGGATCACCGGCCAGCAGCGGCAGAGAAAACTCTCGCCCCAGATGTGTGACAGAGACCAGGGAATGATCGTGAGCAGGGGAACCGTGGCCACGAGTCCCACAATCCAGCGGGCCCAGTCAGACCAGGTGGGGACGGCGGGGTCTGCGGATCGCCACAATGCCAGGTCAATAACCAATGCGATGATGCAGCCCAGCCAGACGATTTCCCAGGCCAGCAGCGCCTGCTCGTTCGTGCGAAGGATGACTCCGAACCGCGGCTGCAGTTTGCGGGTGATGCACAGCTCTTCGAGCCGGCTCCAGGAGAAGTTTCGCAAACTGTAGCAGGTCAGGCTGGCCAGAAAATTGAAAAACAGCAGCCCGCAGGCAATGGCTGCGAACGTAGGCTCGTTCAAGTTACGACTCCTGGCGGTGGGGGTCAGCCCCGTCCACAGCCGTCTCGCAGGTCTCTTCGGCGTAGCGTGGGAAGAGATTCCAACGCTTAAGGATCTCTCGTTCGCGTGTCCGCATCAGCGACTGCTCGCTCTCGGACAGGTCGTCGTAGCCACACAAATGGAGCAGTCCATGGACCAGGTATAATACAACTTCGTCTTCGGGACTCCAATCAAAGTCGGCCGCCATCCGGGCCGCTGTATCGGCACTGATGACGACTTCCCCTTCAATTCTCTGCCCGGCGGCTCGGAGGCGGGCTTCGTCGTCGGTTGGATCGCGAAGCTGCGATTGTTCCAGCAGAAAGCTCAGGACGTCGGTTTCGTAATCGTGGTTGAGAAACTCGCGATTCAGCTCGTGAATCTGGGGATCATCTACGACGACGACACTAATACAGGCCTGCATGACGCGTTCGGTCTGCAGAGTTTCCCGCACGACAGTGCGCAGCCGGTCCAGGTCGAGCGGATGCGTCTCCTGGTCGTTGGCGATTTCGATTTCGTACTCGTACATGGGGCGGTGTGGTTCACATGTCGCTTGGGGAACGGGGCTTTTTCCTCGAATCGTGTGATCAGGCAGTCCGCTGCTCTGGATACTTGATCCGGCCGTGGTGAATGGCGATCAGAGATTTTGTTAACGAATCTTGAATGATGCGGATTTCCCGCAGTGTGAGCGAACACTCGTCAAATTGACCGTCCAGCAGTCGAGCCATCGCGATTTCGTGGACTAGTGTTTCCAGCCGTTTGGGGGTCGGTTCGCTTAGCGTGCGGCTGGCGCTTTCGACCGCATCGGCCAGCATCAGGACGCCCGCCTCGCGTGTTTGCGGCTTAGGTCCGGGATAGCGGAAGGACGATTCTTCGACGGTCGACTTCTTCCCCGGTGCCTGGTCCGCGTGCTGCGTCGCCCGGTGGTAGAAGTAGCCGACCAGTGTTGTTCCGTGGTGCTGCTCGATAAAGTCGATCAACTGCTGGGGCAAATTGGCCTGGTGGGCGAGGTCGGCACCGTCCTTGACGTGACCGATGATGATCAGTGTGCTCATGGCCGGCACGAGCTGGTCATGCAGGCTCTTTGAGTCGGCACTCATGTTTTCGAAAAAAAACTGTGGTTTGAGCATATTTCCTATGTCGTGCAAATAAGCTCCCAGCCGGACGAGCAGCCCGTTGGCACCGATTGCATCCGCTGCCTCTTCGCCGACGGTCGCGACACTTAACGAGTGGTTGTAGGTTCCCGGAGCCCTCTGGATCAACTGTTGTAGCAGTGGATGCGAGACGTCACTCATTTCCAGCAGGCTGATGTCGGTGACCATGCCGAACATCGACTCGACGAATGGCAGGCTGCCGGCCACAAGGTAACCGGCCACCAGGCACCAGCCGGCACCGCGGAGACTACTCCACAGCAGTGTCTGGTCGGACCCGATTTCCTGTACGTTCTGGGCTTCGATAATTCCCACTCCCCAGGAAATGGCAAAGTAAACGATGGCTGTCCAAAAGCCGACTTTCACCAAGGCCGACCGCGAGGCGACTTGGCTGAGCGGAATGACGGCCGTTGCGGAGACACTCATTAGGATGACAAACTGGCCGAGATTCCCCACGGTGGAGATTGTCATCAGCAATGCCAGCGTGAAGGCTGTCAGCGCGGCGAGCACCTGATTGTAGCCAATTGCGAACATCATCGAGGCTGTCAGCAGCGGAATGATCTCCGCCCGCCAGGGATCGAACGACAACTGCCGGCCGATGCCGACGGCCAGGACAAGTACCGCCAGGTAAACACCCAGTCGACTGACACTGCGGATGAGGTGAGGTTCGTTGTAGACGAGGTAGTGGGCATTCAAGAAACCAAGCACAATCAACAGAATGAGGACCGTGACAATTCGGGCCACCCTCTGAAGCCGCGGGACATGTTGTTCGGCCGCGTCGTACTCGGCACGGAGCAATGCAAGCTTTGCGTCATCGATGCGAGAACCGGGTGCGACAAGCAACTCGCCGACGTCGTAGTCGTCGTAAATGGCGGCGACTTGTTCGCGGGCTTCGCGGCGGAGCCGTTGGGTGTCGCTGGCGTCGTATTTGAGCGTCGTGGGGGCCAGCGAAAGAATCCAGTTTTCAAGCATTGGCTGGATCATCACCAGCGACGGGAAGGCCGACCAACTTCGGCCCAGCGAGCCCCCTTCCTTCAGAATCTCGGAGAGTTGTACGTTCCGCAGGGTGACAGTCTCGTGTTCCCGGGGGACCTGCGGATTGACGATGGCAATCGTTTCGCCGGGGCGAATCCCGAGTTGTGTGACCTCGTCCAGGTCGATGATTCCGGTGGATCGCAACGGAGCGATAAACTGGGCAAAGTCCGTCACGATCCGATTGATCCGCTGCTCGCTCGACCCGTCAGGCGAAGTGACAGCCGATTTCAGCAGGGCGAATAGCTGCTCGGTGTCTCCTGAGGCGGGCTGGCCGGGGAGATCGGGGCTGGTGAGTCCGAACACCGTCCGGAGTTCGGGGCGGACGTCCACGAGAGATTCGGCAGCGGCCAGCGCGTACAGATGATCGCGGAGGACAGTCGGCAGGTCTTCCAGCGGTTTCGGATTCTGTTTGAAGACGTACGGGACTTGAGATTCGCGGCGGGAGCGGGCCTTCTCCGTTTCGGTTCGATTGACTCGCTGGAACGCCACTTTGGCAGCGATGCCGTGCACCGGGCGCATGTCGAGCCGGAAGCGGAACGGAGCCTTCCATCCCTCGACGGCAATCAGCATCGCAATGACGGCAATCAGCGAGATGCCGATCCGGGCGAGGGCCGACCGGTCGTTGAGTAGTTCACTCCAACGCCTGACCCAACTGTCCGACGTCGAGAGAGTCGTCGTCCGCGAGCTTCGCGATTTCTTCTGGCTGAACAAGGCCATGGTCGATGCCTGAAGAATACCTTGTGGCGAGTCTTGCGTTAACAGCTTGGTTGCGGGTTGCAAGTCCGAACGTTAGCGGCCAACTCGCCGCGGAACTGCAAAATGAGTACGAAACTTCAAGCCAGGCAAGGCGTCTAATGTGGTGCGTCCGTGTCACGCTGTGCCGTGGAATTTCCGCCCGCTTTGTCGGTGGCCGTCCCTGTGGACTTGGTCGGCCGCTTCTCGTCGTATGCGTGGACGATGGCTGCCACCAACCGGTGACGAACAATGTCCTCTCGCGTCATTTCCACCACATCGACACCTTGGATACCGGACAGCCGGTCGATGGCATCGACCAGACCACACGCCATGTGAGACGGCATATCGATCTGGGTGGTATCCCCAGGTACAACGATGCGCGAATCCAGTCCCATCCGAGTCAGAAACATTTTCATCTGTGTGGTGGTCGTATTCTGCGCTTCGTCCAAAATGATGAAGGTGTTGTTGAGCGTGCGACCCCGCATGAATGCCAGCGGAACGATTTCGATGACGTCGTTCTGCATGTAGCGCTGCACCTGATCGAACGTGATAATGTCGCTCAAGGCATCGAGCAGCGGTCGCAGGTAGGGGTTCACTTTCGCCAGCAGGTCGCCGGGCAGAAAACCGAGGTTCTCACCGGCTTCGACCGCGGGGCGGACAAGGACAATCTTCTTGACCTGCTCGGTTCGCAGGGCATTAATGGCCATCGCGACAGCCAGGTAAGTCGTACCCGAGCCTGCCGGCCCAGTACAGAAGACCACCTCTTGCTCGCGCATGGCGCGGACATAATGAGCCTGACCGGTGGTCTTGGGGAGGACCGGTTTGGCGTTCCCCAACGTCTCGATGGGGGGGGGAGCAAAGTCGACCGCCTCGCCAGTGTACGTTTGGATTGTTCGACTGACGTCGGCGTCGGTCAGGGTACGCTTGGCTTCGAGGGTCGCCTGCAACTCGGCGAAGATCTTCAGCGCCTGGTTCACGTCCCCTTCTTCGCCCCGGACACGCAGCTCGCCGTCGCGGATGACGACGTCAACACCCACGGTGTCGCGAATCAGGCGGAGGTAGCGATCGTTGGCCCCAAACAGGCTGCGGAGCTGATCGGCATTGGAGAACGCAATTGTCGATTCTGACATTCGCTAGACCGAGTCTCGCAGTGGTGCGTGTCGGGCCGAGGTCACTTTGTTCGAGTCCGTCACACAGGGGATCGCCGAGTCCCTATTGTATCCTGCGTCTAGACTTGTGAAAAGCTCCACTCTGTCCGTTTCGTTTCCCGCACGCGTTCTTTTTTGTTATTCCTCCCCGTCTTTCCGACGACCCGTTACCGACGTGCCTTTCTGACGACTTGGCCGGTCACCCTCAGGATGCCGGTCGAATTAATCG
>CALJUK010000510.1 GCA_937975745.1 uncultured Planctomycetaceae bacterium
CCATCAGCGGAAACGGAGGGCACGCGGCGACGTATGCGGCGGCAACTGTCCTGGTGCATGGCTTCGAGATTGATTCCGACCGGGCACTGACGCTGTTGCTGGATTACTACAACCCACGCTGTGGTCCGCCGTGGACCGAGAAGGAACTCCGGCACAAAGTCGAGGACGCGGCGACGAAGCCGCACAACCAGCCACGCGGCTGGCTGCTGAACAAGGCCGTCGATTCCCCCGTCGACGCAGACGTCGACGTTTCGGCGCTCGTCGGACAGGCAACGGCGATCAGCGGGTCGCCGCGCCGCGCAGTGCCGGCAGGTCGTGACGGTAGCGAACACGCAATTGTCGATCCAGGCCCGATTCCGGATCAACTGCTGCACATTCCGGGATTCGTCGACGACGTGATGCAGTTCACGCTGTCAACGGCTCCGTACCCGAATCCTCCGTTGGCGTTTGTCGGGGCGATTGCACTGCTCGGAACGCTCACCGGCCGCAAGGTCCGCGAGCCTGGCAATGTCCGCACCAATGTTCAGATCCTGGCACTGGCGAGTTCCGGTGTCGGCAAGGACTGGCCGCGCAAGGTTAACGCCAGCGTGCTGCTGCATGCGGAAGAGACTCGCAAGATCGCCGGTAAGTCCGCCAGCGGGGAGGGAATCGAGGATCGTCTGATCGGGCATCCGGTGATTCTCAAACAGGATGACGAGATTGACACGCTGTTCGAAAACATGCGGGACAACAAGGAGGCCCGCTACCGCAACCAGTTCGGCATGCTGCTTGAACTGTACGGCGAAGCGGGTGGCTGGAGAGCAATCCGTGACCGTGCCGGCGAGAAGCCGGGACTGATCTACCAACCGCACCTCGTCCTCTTCGGCACGACGACGCCGGGTGAATTCTACGGATCACTCTCTGGCAAAATGCTCAACAAGGGACTGCTCGCGCGTCTCATCACTGTCGAAGCGGGTGAACGAGGCCAACGAAAACGACCGGATTGGCGCGATCCCCCGGAGCCAATCGTTGCGGTCGCGAAGGAGTGGTCCGAATTCCGCCCACCGGGCTGGGGAAACCTCAGCGATGAATCGTGTGGTCAGGCGACACCACTTGTCGTGTCACTGACTGTTGATGCCCAGCAGGCAATCGAAGTATTTGCCGACCACTGCGATGACGCCTATCGCGATGCCGCGAAAACAGCGAACGAGCCAGTGATGGCGATCTGGGCGCGGGCCGTCGAGAAGGCGACGCAGTTGGCATTGATCTACGCTTGCTCGGTGTACGGGACGAATCCGGTGATTGAACGACCGGCCGTTACCTGGGCGAGCGCTTTCATCGAGCACACGGTCCGCCGAACGATTTTCATGCTGGGGCAGCGGTTTCACGAAAGTGAATTCGAACAGAAGTGCCAGCTGGTGATCGAGACGTTGACGGCCTGGCAACGGGAGCGCGGTGACGAGTGGATGCCGTACCGGGACATTGCCCGCAAGCATCGCTGGCCCCGTCGAGAACACGATGCGATCCGTGAAGCACTCATGGATCAGGAGCGGATTGAGACCGATTTCCTCAAGCCGACTGGCAGGGGGCGACCTAAAACCGTCTGTCGAATTCTGTCCCTGGAACCGGCGGACAGAACATTCTGTCCCAAGTCGGCGCGCACGGCTTGAGGTCAGAAGCACACTCTGTCCACGGACAGAAGTATTTTTGTCCGGGTTGAGGTGGGACAGAATTCGGAAAGCGGAATCAGCAGAAATACAGAGAGTTATGGAGAATAAGAGAGAGAAAAAGTAATTGTGTCCATTCTGTCCATGCCTCTTCTCTCTCCCCGTACTTGTGTTTCCCCGCGTGTGATCAGCGGACAGAAGGACAGAATTCCCGCACGCCCCCTCAGAGAACCGGATGCCGTGCATCGCCCCTGTGAGGCAACGACGTCGCCCACGTTCGCGTGTGTCGCGTCGTGGTGCAAATGGCGGGGATTGCGGGCAACCAACGCGACACGTGGCCAACGGGTGGCCCACGTCGCCAGGCCGCCTCACGGCGACGGCATGGTTCCTTCCGAGGCCCCCCGGGCGAGGTGACGCCAGCGGGAACCGTCGCGTTACTGGGCTGGCTTTCTTTCGTGCGCCCAGGTTTTTCAGGGATTCGCAGCAACGTGTTTCGGTGAGAGATGTTCGGTTGGAGATTCTGTGGCACCCAGCGCAAACCTGTGGCCGCCTGTCGCGGTGCAGCTGC
>CALJUK010000511.1 GCA_937975745.1 uncultured Planctomycetaceae bacterium
CCGGCACCAAACCAGGTTGCCAGGATTGTCATCCAGGCGAGCGAAAACGGGAGATGCCGGCCGGCGACGATGTAATCCTCGGCCGAGTGGACCTTTCCACGGGAGTAGAGCCCGATGGCGTACATGATGACAACGTACGCAATCATGACGGCGGCCAGCAGCCTGCTCAGTGCCGGATCAACCTGGAAGGAACTCGACATGGTTTCAAAGGGCCGATCTGGATTGAGATGGGAGAACACGGCGGAAATTGTTCCGTTGTCCATTGCAGGAATGCAAGTCCGCTGCGCATATTGCCGCCCGAGGCGATTCACACGTAGAATGCCACACGTTGAGCCGCTGCCGCGCCGGCTTGAAAGCGCGAACAGTGCCCCGCTATCTCTTGCGTCGGCTGGACCTCCCGTCCGATGGTGCAACAACTTCGTCTTGACATTCTTCCGCAGCCGGACTTACTGACGTGCGGGCCAACATGTTTGCATGCGGTTTACCGCTATTTCGGCGAGGAGATCGCCTTGGCGGATGTCATCGGCCAGATCCCGCAATTGCGAGACGGCGGAACTCTTGCGGTACTGCTCGGCTGTCACGCGTTGCGACGGGGATGGCAGGCTCAGATTTATACGTTCAACCTGGACGTCTTCGACCCGACCTGGTTCGCGGAACAGCCCAACCGCTTTGTGCAGCGATTCACCGAACAGCGCCGCGATCACTTGATCGAACGTTTGCAGGCCCAGCGGGCCGTCAAAACGGACAAAAAACTCCGGCACGCGTCCAAAGCTTACATCGAATTTCTGGAACTCGGTGGCTCGATTCTGATGCGTGATCTGACGGTCAACCTGCTTCGCCACTATTTGAAGCGGTCGATCCCGGTTCTGACCGGCCTGAGTTCGACCTACCTGTATCGTGACCCGCGTGAGTTTGGTCCGGAATGTCAGCCGGACGACATCCGGGGCATGCCGACTGGTCATTTTGTGGTTCTGTGCGGCTACAACTCTGACGAACGGACCATTCGCGTGGCTGACCCGTTCGAGCCGAATCCGCTCGGCGAGAAGCATCATTATGAAGTCGGTCTGGAGCACCTGGTCTGCTCGATCATGCTGGGTTCGCTGACCTATGATGCCAACCTGTTGATTGTGGAGCCTCCGGAGCGAGACTCCATTCCATGAGGCACTCTTGCATTGAAATCCCCCTGTCTCACCGCGCGACCGGCCCGGGAAGTCCACAGAGTATGTGGTGCCCCACCGATCGGTCCGGTGACTCCGCGAAGTACTACGCATCATGCCCAGTCTGATAGTCACGAACGGATCGGACGAATGGCCGAACCAGATCCAGAACGCAACGGTCGTCGATGCCCGCGCCTATCTGACCGATCCTGCGTTCAACGACTTACGTGCGGTGAAGGTGTTTAACCTGTGCCGTTCCTACAAGTACCAGACAATCGGTTACTACGTGTCCCTGCTGGCAGAGGCGCGTGGGCACAAGCCGTTGCCCAGCGTCAGCACGGTTCAGGATCTGCGGTCGCGAGCCATCGTCCGGATGATTTCCGACGAGTTGGAAACGCTGATCCAGAAGGGCCTCGAATCGATCAAATCGGAGGAGTTCACACTCAGCATTTACTTCGGCCGGAACATGGCCCGACGGTATGACCGGTTGGCATTGCAGTTATTCAACCAGTTTCCCTCCCCATTGCTGCGAGCCCACTTCGTCAAGACGGAAGGCCGCTGGGTACTCCGACGTGTCACGTCCATCTCGGCCAGCGATGTTCCTCCTTCGCATTGGCCATTCATAGTCTCCGTAGCCGATGCCCACCTGGCCGGCCGGCGGAGCAGTGTCCGCAAGAAGCAGGAATCCCGCTTCGATTTGGCCATTTTGTGCAATCCCCAGGATCACGAGCCACCTTCCAATGAGAAGGCACTTCAGAAGTTTGTGAAGGCAGCCACCGCAGAAGGTCTGTCCGCCGAGATAATTACGCGGGACGACTACGGACGGTTGGCCGAGTTCGATGCCCTGTTTATTCGTGATACGACGTTCGTCAACCAGTACACGTACCGCTTCTCTCTACGGGCGGTCGGCG
>CALJUK010000512.1 GCA_937975745.1 uncultured Planctomycetaceae bacterium
GCATGTGATGGGTGTCGTTCTGTCGGCGGGGGGAAGTCTGCAATGGTACCGCAATCAACTCGCCCAGGAAGAAGTTCGCGTTGCGCAACGGCAGAAAATCGATCCGTACGAGTTGATCACCCGACAGGCGGCCGAAGTTCCCGCGGGATGCGAAGGACTGTATTTCTTGCCTTATCTGACCGGCGAACGCACACCGCATGCCGACCCATAAGCTCGTGCCGCGTGGATTGGCCTCAGCCTGCGGCATGGACGGGGACATCTTGCTCGGGCCGTGATGGAAGGGGCGACCTATGCGATGCGCGACTGCCTGGAGATTATCAAGGGAATGGATATCCCTGTACGAGAAATTCGTCTCTCCGGCGGCGGAGCCCGCAGTTCGTTCTGGCGGCAGATGCAGGCCGACGTTTACGGACAAAAGGTTGTGACCATCAATGCCGAAGAGGGACCCGCCTACGGCGTGGCGTTGCTGGCTGCGGCCGGGACCGGCGCGTTCAAAAACGTCGAAGAAGCCTGTCAGCAGACCATCTCGATCGTGAGTAACACGTCTCCGTCTGCCGAACGTAAAGTCTATCAGAAGACCTATCCGCTGTATGGTAAACTCTATTCGTCGCTGAAGGCCGATTATCGCACCATTGCGGAATTGGTCGCCGGAAAGTAGCTGCTCCATCTGACATCGGGCCGACTCCCTGTTTGCCGAAAGAGACTCTTCCTGCCAACCGAAAGTCGATTGATCGCATGACAGCCCGCTACCTGACCGAATCGGACGTGACTTCGCTGCTGGATCTTCCGACCGCCATCACGCTGGTCGAAGAGGCCTTCCGACAGTTGGCCCTCGAAAAGGCCGACAACCAGCCTCGTGTTCGGGCCAGTGCACCGGGCATCATGCTGCATACGCTTTCGGCAGCGGCCGAGTATCTCTCGACTGTTGGGCTCAAGTCCTACACCACGACCAAGTCTGGGGCAAAGTTTCACGTTTTGTTGTACGACGGTCAGACGGGCGCGCTGACTGCGATGATCGAGGCGAATCGATTGGGACAGCTTCGGACAGGGGCCGCTTCGGGTGTCGCAACGCAATACATGGCCCGCCGCGATGCGGCGGATGTCGGTTTGCTCGGCACTGGATTTCAGGCACACACACAATTGGAAGCCGTTTGTCACGTCCGCCGGATTCGACGTGTCGACGTTTTCAGTCGGGACGTTGGCCGCCGTGAAGAATTCGCCCGTGCGATGTCGCAGCGGTTGGACGTCGAGGTCACACCGGTTCATTCTCCCGACGAGGCCGTCGACGAGAAGGACACTATCATTACGGCGACCACCAGCCGGACGCCAACTTTCGACGGACGTTCGCTGGCTGAAGGAACCCACATCAACGCGGTCGGCAGTAACTCGCTCCGCCGGGCCGAGTTGGACTCGGATGCGATCCGCCGCTCGGACATCATCGTGTGTGACAGCATCGAGCAGTGTCAGCGCGAGGCGGGGGACTTCAACCAGGCTTTGGAACTGGGTGTTACCGATTGGCGGTTGATGCACGAATTGTCTGCGGTCGTTGCAGGCCATCAATCCGGGCGTTCATCCGACGAGCAGGTGACGCTGTTCAAATCGGTTGGCCTGGGAATCGAGGACATCGCGGTGGGGGCTCACATCCTGGAGCGCGCGATTGACGAAGGTATTGGCCAGGAACTGCCGTTCTGACGACCGCCAGCCACGCAATCGAGCTGACGGTCGCCAGTGACGCAGTTTCGCCGACGGTGGGCAGCCAGGTCGCTGCCGAGCCGTTCGCTCGCGCTGGATGTGGCGGCTATTTCGTCGCGCGTTTCCAAACGTGAACCCATTCCCCGCTGTCAGGCGTACTGGTAAAGGCCTTCGGACGAGGTTTTCCGGGTGAGGAAAACGCCACGTGGAACTCGCCGTCGGTGACCTTGTAAATACCGAGGCAGGTCTGGTCTTTGTGGGAGCCATTGCTATCCGTGATGTCAATCGTCTTGATGCTTGACGTCGCGCCGAGTGTCTGGACACCCGTGATGGGGGCATTCCCTTCCAGCGTGACGCTGTAGCGGTCTCCCTGGATGACCAGTTTGGCCCCTTTCAGCTGCTGTTCGGTGAGCGGCTTGCCATTGGCTTCCCCGCGAACCAGCGTCCAACTCCCCTGCAACGAGTCATCAGCTCTGACGACGTCCACACAGTTCAGCAAAGTCATTGTCATCGCCAAAACGATACCGAATTTCATTCGCAAGTCCTTCAATGTGATTGTAATGGCCGATGCAGGATGCCGTCTCCGAAGGTCAGTCACTCGACGATCCGTCAGGAGGTCAGTCGACGGTTGGAGACTCATGCCCGCGATACGATGTGACTTTAGCTCCGGTTTCGGGAGATGGCTTAATTTGAGATGTGATTTCCAAAAAATTCGACAATTTCTTGACGCCGATCGACACCGTAGGGGCTCGTCACTTCACGACGAGATCTCCCGCGTCGCGTTTTCGCAACGAAGGGACTCTTGTGGAAACGACACGAGTCTGGCGTGATGTGGCGGAGATGGTGGACCGGTTCGACATCGCACTCATTCGAGATGGTATGCGAAATTTGCGCCCATCCCGTTTTTCGCGCAGAACGCCTCACGAATTCGCGCGCATCGAGAAGGTCGCGCGGAAACTTGTGCCACCGGGATTGTGGCTTCACGCAGCGACACCGACCCTGCCCCGGGGTCAGACTCCCCCTTGTGCGGTCTCGCGCTCGGCGATCAGGGCATCGAGTTCCCGCTTGAGTCTCGGGAGAATCTCTTCATACGGGAAGGCGCCCAGCTCGGCCTCGCCCCGCTTCAAGTTGACGAAGTTCGGAGCACACCACAGCCCCAGGTCGGCGTCATCGGTTTCGCCGGGTCCGTTAACGCGGCAGCCCATCACCGCAATGGTGATCGACTGGTCCCGGGCGTATTCGGTCATTTCCCGGACCGCCGCCGCCAGTTCCACGAATGCTTCGTTCTCGACACGCGAGCAACTCGGGCAACTGATGATGTTCAGTGTGCTGAGACCATAGTCGACAACCGACCGGACGCGACCGGCGGCAATGTCTTCCAGGATCTGCCTGCCG
>CALJUK010000513.1 GCA_937975745.1 uncultured Planctomycetaceae bacterium
TGGTTCTGCTGCCAGATCTGCTTGGCATTGACTGTCCCCACCAGTCCCTGGACGGCGTCTGACAACTCGGGCAGATGATCCTTGGTGTAGACGTCAATCCGGCTGATGAAGATACTGTAGACCGACTTGAAACCGTCCCGGCTGCTCCGCCGCTGGGCTCCCTTCCAGACGGATGTCCGAGCCGCTTCGTACTGCCGCGCGGTAAACAGCAATGTCACGTTGACGGTAATTCCGGCAGCGACGATCTCTTCCAAAGCGTCAATTCCGGCCGGCGTTCCGGGAACTTTAATCATCCGGTTGCGATGTCCCTCTCCCCACTGCTTCGCCAGGGCGACATACCGGTCGATCCGTTCCTGGTGGCTGAGTGGACTGTCGGCTGCGTCGATCAGCGGGTCCAATTCGAAACTCACATAACCGTCGTCACCGCCGGTCGCCTCGTAGACTTCGGCGAAGACACCTTGAGCGTACCGGACCAGTTCGTAGGTCGTAGCCCAGGCGACCTCCTCGTCCGAAAGTCCCTGATTCATCAATTCCTGCAGCCGATCGTCGAATCGCCCCCCCCTGAGCAGTACGGAAATGATGACTGGATTCGAGGTAGCTCCGGTGGCACCGATCTTCCGATTGCTGCGAACCAGGTCCGGATCGACACTGTCCAGCCAGAGTTTGGTACCGGTCGCGATAAGCGTTTCCAATGGAGTCGTCATCGAGTCTTCCTGTCTGTCGTCGAAGCCCATAGCGGGCGTGAATGTCGGTTGGCTCTCTCGCAGTGGTCCAAACATCGGCTGCAACGCCCCCGAAAGTTCGCTGCGGTTCCTTCGCCTCAAACGCAGGCTGATGTTACAATGCAGTTCCGTGGTGAGTGAGTGTCCAACCTCGATTGTAGCTGCTGCCATTTCTCTTGAAAACCGGCCCGCGGCCTTCCTCAGCCGCTCATCCACAGACGTCAGAAGAACTTTAGTCGATTTTGCTGCCGATCCGGTGAAGGAACTGCATTTGAGTCACGACACCTACGAGAACCCATTGATTACGCGGTATGCGTCTCGCGACATGAGCCGGATCTGGTCCGCTCAGAAAAAGCACTCCACCTGGCGGAGGTTGTGGGTCGCATTGGCCGAGTCGGAACGCGAACTCGGACTGGACATCACAAACGAGCAACTCGCCGAACTTCGCGATGCGGTCGACGACATCGACTTCGAGGCGGCTGGCCAGTACGAGTCCAAACTGCGACATGACGTGATGGCGCACGTCCATGCTTACGGTGACCGCTGCCCGCAGGCTCGGGGAATTATCCACCTGGGAGCCACCAGTTGTTACGTCACGGACAACAGCGAGTTGATTCAGATCCGCGAATCGTTGCAGTTGGTGCGGACGCGACTGGTGCGGGTCATCGATCGACTGGCCACCTTTGCGCAGTCCCAGCGAGATCTCCCGTGCCTCGGGTTCACCCACCTGCAACCAGCCCAACCAACAACGATCGGCAAACGGGCCACGCTGTGGTGCTACGACCTGGTCCTGGACCTGGAAGAGATTGAACACCGCATTCGCATTCTGAAGTTCCGCGGCACCAGAGGAACGACCGAGACGCAGGCGACGTTTTTGCAATTGTTCGAAGGGAACCACGCCAAGGTGGTCGAACTCGATCGACTGGTGGCATCCAAGATGGGATTCGACGGTACCTCCGCCGTCAACGCGCACACCTACTCAGGAAATGTCGACACGCAAGACATCTATT
>CALJUK010000514.1 GCA_937975745.1 uncultured Planctomycetaceae bacterium
GTCGAATGGACAGCATCAACAGTCCGACAGCAAATGCCACCAGCGAGACCAACTGCAGCGGTCCAGTCACCAGGAAGAAACCGAGTGTCCCGGAGACAAGCAACAGCAGCGACAACGATCGCCAGAAGCGTTGTCGGCCCGCAGCACGTGACAGGCTGGCGGCAATCCAGCCGGCCACGGTCAGCCAGGCAATTGCCCAGCCAATGCCAAACAGCCATTCCAGACTGCGATGCGGTCGGACGAGGAGTTCGAGTTTCGGGTCCCCCCCCGCCTTCTCGAAGACAAGCCGTTGACCGGACGTCGGGATGTCAATGGGAAGTGACAGACCACCGGCCCGTGACCAGACCGGCACTTCGCTCTGGAGTTGCCCGTCGTGTTGCTGGTCGGCCAGACCGCCTCCGGCTCCTCCCATTGCTCTGCCAACTTGATCCGTGCGTTGGTCCATCGAGTGCGGTGGCGTTGCTTGTGGAGAACCGGCCTGCCGTTGCAGTGGGGTGTTGTTCACGTCCAGCTCGAATTGTTTGCGGTGTTCCGTCTTTTCGAGTTGGTCGACCAACAGACGGAGCTGCTATGTGCTTTGCTCTTGTCGGGCGGCACGGTCCTGCACCGGGGCAGATTTCGTGAGCGACTTCTTACCCGCGTCCGGTTTGTCGGCAAGGCCCATTTTGCTGCGGTTCTCGTCCACGACAGCAAAACGCTTCAACTCGCGTCCCGGTTCACGATCGACATTCAGCTTCTCCTCGTTGAAGTCGTTGAGAATGGCTGTGTTGGCTGACAAATGCGATCGAATGTCGCTGAGACGTCCCGCCGGTGGTTGAACGCCCTGAGGTGCTTCGGCCCCTTCGGCTGGCTGCTTGAGTTGCTCGATCTGCAGGCGAACCTGATCTGCCTGAGCCTGAAGGCGTTCCATTTCCGGCGACTCACCACGGTTCGCCCACGAGTACGCCCCTGAGTGAAGTGTCGTTTCGAGTTGTTTGAGATTGTCGAGAGCTCGCGTCTTCACCCGAGAGCTGTATTGCCCTTCGAGAACCTGGAACAACTCTGCCGCATCTCCCAGGAGGACCGACTGCTGGTAAATTTCGGCGATTCCGTCCCGCACACGACTGAGGTTCACCTCGGGCCCGGTGGCAACATCGACGTCCAGATCATCCGGCAGGTGAACCGTCCAGACGGTCTTGGCAACCGGAGTCCCCCATTCGGCGTTGGACTCGTACGAGACAACTTGCGGAACCGGAAAGCGAATCGGCCTGCGCATCAGTTGCGGCCCGCGATGGAACCGGCCCCCCTCAAGCCGTCCGGTCAACACCACTCGCACAGGGAACGACACGTCTGCCTGGCTTGTGGGTGGCAGAGCGATCAGACTGGCCGGTTTGCCGTCAATCTCCGTCTGAACCAACCGGCTGGCTTGGTCGGCCACAAAGACAGACAACGCACGGGCCTTCTCAGGGAGTGTGATGGCCAGGAATTGTCGCGAGCGATTCTTGACCAGATACACGGCTGCCGTCCGCCACGAGCCGTCGCGAGCCAGGACCGTGGTCATGTCTGCCAGGTTGACCGACGCTGGAGCGCCGACCAGTTGACCAACATCCCGCAGTGTGAATGTCACCGCGGCCGCCGATATCCGTTTCCCAACGGCCAATGCCTGCCGCAGCAATTCCGGATGGAACTTGATCGGCAGATCCTCAACGGCCACCAGATTCAGTGCGTTCTCGTTCGCGGCGGTCACTTGTTGCGTTGATTGATTCACCACGACGACGTAGTGCTGCTGTGTCTCCAATGCCTCGGTATCCGAGGCCTGTTCTGCTGGGGACGCGACAAACTGAACGGTCGGCACGCTCAAGTGACCATCCGCCGGATGCGGAACGACGGCCGTCGCCAGCAACAGGAACGAGTTCTCGACTGCCTCATGCAGCGTGACGGTCCAGCGAGTTGTCTGGTCGGCGAGCGATTCGTGGCTCGTCTCACGGATGCCCGGTGTCACGAAGTCGATGGCCGAATCGAGCTGTGACGGAAGCACAAACTCGAAGACATCCGCCGCGGCCTGCGTCACCTGCCACTCCAACGCCAGGTTGTAGCCGACCGACGTGTTGCTGACAGTCGTCACGACGAGCGAGTTCCCGGACAGACGGGGCGTGGCCGGTGTCACTTCGATGTGAATCACATCTGGTTCCGACTCGGTCGACACGAGTCCGAACTGAGGCAGACGCGCGAGGCGAGTGCGGACCGTCTCGGAGAGTTCACGCACGGGAACCGATTGCCAACCGTCGGCTTCGGTAATTCGTAATGTATCCTGGGCTCCTGACCAGATGGCCGCTTCGACCCGGTTCCGCTCGACGTCGAGCAGGAACGGCAGATCGAGTTCCAGTTCGCGTTTTTCAGGAGTACGGGGAACGGCTCCGGCCAATGCGACAGCAGTCGCCCCGGAAATCGGCTCGCCGTAGTCCAGCACGAGATCCTGTCCCCCTTCGGGGACGCGAACCACCTGCCAATCGGACAGTCCTTCGGCCGTCACGTCGTAGACCAGAAAGTTGCCCGGCAGATACAACCGCAACGTCGATTGCGGAGCGCCCGCAATCTCGATCGACATCAGCGTATTGATGCGTGTCTTGTGTCGTTCGATCTGGACCGCATGTTTTGTTTCGCCGGTCAACTGGGTTGTTCGCCGCGAGGCCGAGACCTTCAGTGTGAACGGGCGGGTCGAGTACTGCCACGCGAAATCGAGCGGCCGGACAGGAGCCTGGGCGTTCCGCTTGGAATTCGCCGTTTCCACAGAATCGCGGAAGCGGTCCGGTTCGATCCGTCGCAGGCCATCGGTTTCGAGCGGTCGAACTTGAAATTGGCTGTCGGCCGAAAACGCGATCATTCCGATTTCACGTGTCACGCCAATTGGACCGAAGTCACCCACCGTAATCGGCTGTGTTGACTCTTTGACGACGATATCGCGGAACAGTTCTAGGCGGATGGCCACCTGGTCCGTGATCTCGCGCCGCAGGAAAACCGTCAGTGTTCTTCCGGCCGAAGTCCGTTCATTCTCGTCGTCGGCGACTTCCCAGCCACCGACATCAGCTCCTTCGACACGCGTAATCCGCAAGCCGTCACTCAGCGAGAAACGCAGACTGCGGACGGCCCCCTGCCGAACTCGGAAGGCGTAGCCGGCACTCAATCGCAGACCGGCATCTTCCAGCGTGACGACGGTGGCCGCTTCCGCGTGGACCAATTCCGTCATTCCGCCGGCTGCTTGTCGCGGACTCCAGTGGACCTTGAGCGAACCGGACGAAATCAGCGGAATCTCGAGGATGCGCACGTCTGCTTCGATTCGGCTGCGGAACGTGTTTGACTGGCCGTTGACTTCGAGAGTCATTTCGTCCGTCGGCAGTTGGAGCGTCAAACGACCGGTGGCTACGGGAAGGAAGGGGAGTTGGAGCGTGCCCGATGATGAACCAACCCGTTCGACGGGAACACGCAGCCGGACATCCAGCACTCGCAAAGCGTTGTTCTCGGTGGGCTGCTGTTTCAGCAGTAGGCCCAGTTGTCCAGGCTTGCCCTTCGGTATCGGGACCAGCGTGGCCGGCTGTCCGTCCAAAGTGGCCGTGGCGACAGGCAGGTCATGCCAGGGCAGGGGAATCAGAGATTCGTTCGCCGGAACACCAGAGATGACAAGTCGTCCGTCCACGTCGACTGCCCCGATAGTTCCTGTAGCGGCATTGGCCAGATCAGTCTTGGACAGGTCGATGCGGTAGTAGGCCGAAGCCACGAAGCCAAGCGACTGGGCCGTCTTTGGCTTCAATTCGCCCGGGTGGGCGTTCCGCCAGAGCTTCAGGAATTCGTCACGCCGCAGAAAAACGTGTTCGGCCGCCAGAGGGTCGGTTCCCGGCTCGTAGGGGATGATGCGTTCCGGCATTTGCGGTTGTGGAATGGGAGTCCTCACATCGGCAGCTTGCGGGCCCGACCGGTCGTGCGGCCGACGGCCCAGCCCGGCTCCCCATGGGCCGAAGGACACTGGCAGCCGGAGGCCTGCTCCAGCGCGACGC
>CALJUK010000515.1 GCA_937975745.1 uncultured Planctomycetaceae bacterium
GATTTCGACCGAATCGGCGTATTCGATGGAACTCCAACGCTGGCCGGTACTCTCGCAATGGTCGACATCGACGAGTGCACGGCAACAACTCTGGTCGGCCGAATCGTCACGCAGGAATACCAAGCGGGCGGTTCTTCCGGACTGGGTTCCCCCGGACTCCCCATTCTGCAATAGCGCCGATCCGGCAGTCGCCAGGCCCGGTCAGTTTCGCCCCAGCAAGTGCCGCAAGGCCGTCTCCAGATCGGCATAGTTAAACCGAAACCCGGCCGCTTGCAGCTTGGCGGGCTGCACACGCGTGCTGCTGAGCAGGATGGCATCGGCGAGTTCTCGACCCATCATCATTCGGGCGGCGAACGCGGGGAGTGGGGCAATTGTCGGCCGTCTGAGAACCTTTCCGAGCGTCGTGGTGAATTCCCGGTTCGTCAACGAATTAGGGGACACGGCGTTCACCGGACCGGAGATTTTCTCGTCGTGCAAGGCGAAGGAGATGACCTTGACCAGATCGTCCAGCGCGATCCAGCTCCAATACTGTCGTCCGCTTCCGACCACTCCGCCGACACCCATCTTGAAAGGAAGCAGCATCTTGTGCAGTCCTCCGCCCTTGGGGCTGAGGACCACGCCAATCCTCAGGTTGACCACGCGGATCCCCTTGCGGATGGCCGGTTTGCAGGCCGCTTCCCACTCGCGGCAGACCTCGGCCAGAAAGTCCTCTGCGGGGGGACTCTCCTCCGTCATCACCTCGTCGCCGCGGTCTCCGTAGTAACCAATCGCCGAGGCGCAGACCAGAACCTTTGGCGGGCGTTCGAGCTTTTCCAACTGGTCACACAAGAACCGAGTCCCAATCACCCGACTGTAGCGAATCGACTCTTTCTTGCTGTCGGTCCAGCGGCCGCTGGCGATGTTGTCGCCAGCCAGGTGAACAACACCGTCGAGGCCTTCCAGCTCGGCCACGTCGACCTCTCCCTTGCCTGGGTCCCAATTAATGGCCGACTTCCCGTTAGCCGACAGCCGATCAACGCCATTCATTGTCGTGTTCGGCCTGACGAGGCGGACCATGTCATGCCCCTCTTTTTCGAGGGCCGACATGACGGCCGAGCCCACCAGACCGGTCGAACCACTTACCAGAATTCTCGACATCGTTGTTGTGCCCGTTCGGCTTGCGAGGAGGTCTTTGTCAGGGACACCATTCTCGGCTTCCACGGCTCGAGAGGCAATTGCAATGGCTGACTTTCTTGGCATTTCGTTCACTTCCCAGCTGGATTCACAGCGTCTGTCGGTCCACGATTTCTTACAGTGACAACTCCACGGCAGGCCCTTCGGTCGCAGCCTCCTGCATAGTGGCCATCGAACGGATCGCCAGTTGACGGACCCGCTCTTTGCTGAGCCCGAACATCTGTCCGATCTCTTTGAGAGTGTGTTCCCGCTCGAAATGTCCCAGTCCGAACCGAGCGGCCAGGATGTTCTTCTCCCGTTCGGGGACCAGTTCCATCAACGACTTGAGGAGAGCGACATTCTGATCCCAGGCCCGCAACGATTCCGACTCGTGGGTCCGTTCATCGATCGCCTCATTCACAGTGTCGCAATCGCCGGCAGCGAATAGTTGGGACCGCCGGGCGGCCGTACTTCGCTGACGGAGCAGGTGATTGCGAACGGCCCATGTCGCGTAGGTACTGAAGCGATTGCCCCGCGCATAATCGAAGAGTTCGACGGCTCGGATCAGCGGAACGTAGCCGTCGGCGAACAGCTCGTCGAGCGGTTGTGTCGGTGACACGAATTTCTTGGCAATTGCGACGACGAGCCTCAGATTAGACTGCACGATTCGATTTCGAATCTGGTCAGCTTCGTCCAAATCCTGTTCCACTGCCTGCAACTTCCGCTGCGACGGACGCTTGGGCCGGATGGAATCGAGCACCCGAGCCGCCCGGCATTTGAGGAAGTTCATACGGCAGAACAGATATTTCTCTTCGTCCGGAGTAAGCAACGGCGTGGCATACAGCATCGCCAGGAACGATGGCAGACCCTTCGGTCGCCGTCCCGTCGCACCTGTCCCGCGTTTCTCCTCCGTTGGGCGGAGCGATTCGACGGCGTCCTCTCCGGCCTCTTCCTCGAACAATGGGCTTCCGATGAAGTCGACCGGCCGGTCTTGCAACGCCTGATATCGATCCTGCAACGACCGCCGCGCACGTCCTCGTTCCTGCCTTTGAACGGTTTGAATTCGTGTCGCTGAGATCATGTGGACCTTCCCCCCGTATTGTCCCTTTGTGGGCTACAAACTGGAAAATGTCATACGGATTGTCGGTCGGCAATCCGGGATGCTCTTGCCTCAATTGGTCTGACCGCAGTCGGGAGGACTGATTAACGGCCGAACCGGCGTTTTCGGAGATTTTTCGCAATCTGGTCGCCGCACGTTGAAATTGCAGGCCGGTCGGGCGATTCTTGAGGCCACGTACGTCGACGGCATTCGCGTGGACGACTTCGAGCCGAATGGTCACACAACGCCCCGGACAGGGCGACAATTCCTGCCCCGTCGATGACGCGACGCGTGAAGAGGAGCTCCGCATTGAATCCGCCATCCAACGCTCCGCGTACCATTGGGATTACCGTTCTCGGGGATTACATCCTCAGTGACGGGATCGACACCGTCCTGGAAAACCTCCACGGGGCGGGTGCGACCGCAGTCGCCTGTAATCCGACGGTGACAGCGGCGGCGAACGAAGGGGAAGGCAGCTTTCAGCCTCCGATCGACGCCGGCGCCAGTGTGCGGGAATTCGACCGACCGCTGTTTGGGCGGAAGTCCCTGTGGGTCCGCAGCGGCGTCAGCTATCAGCCGCGAACCGAGTTCTACCGAGACTCTCCCTACCAACCGAGACAACCCAACGACCTGACGGCGACGTATGGCCCCCTCATCGGCGAATTCGTCCGTCAGGCCGCTGCTAGCGGTCTGAAGGTCTACATGCAGCTTGCGGCAGTGCAGCCGTCCGGATTGCGCGACGAGGACCGGCCGCGACTCCCCGACGGTCGCATTCCCGTTAATCGCATGGCGGATACCGGCAGTCTGGCCAGCCCGGCGATCCGAGCTTACAACCGGGCGTATGCTCGTGACCTGCTGGCCGAGTATCCGGAGTTGGCCGGTTTCCGAATCGATTGGCCCGAATATCCCTGCTACACACTGGGCGAAGTCTTTCAGGATTTCGGTCCGCATGTCGCCCGCTGGAGCGCGAACCACGGGATTGCCTTTGCCCCACTGCGGAACGCAGCCCAGAGGTGGTACTCGATGCTGCATGGCGGGCTGACGAATGAGATGCTTGAATGCTGGTTGGACTCGTCGCAGAATAACGACGACGAATCTATCGGTCTGATCGACCGAATGGCGGCCGACCACCCGGAAGGTCAAACCATTCTGCAACTGAAGGCGTCTCTGTCACAGGATTTGCTGGCCGACTGGCGGTCGATTGTGAGCGAATTTGGCGGTCAGGATTTCGAATTGTCCGGACACGCCTTCATGTGGCCCTACTCGCAAGTGACCGGGTTCGACTTCACGACGTCACAGCGAAGTTGCGATTCCGTTTCGCCGAAGCTCTACACAATGCACTGGTCGCTGATGATGGAGTTCTGGGGCCGAGAGATTCTCAATGCGAATCCGGGACTGGATGAGGCGCTGCTTGTTCGCTTCCTGGAACAGGTGATGGAACTGACAGATCCTGTCCAAGAGCGGGCGACTACGTCGTCACCACGGCTGCTGGACACGTATGGCTATCCGCAACCGGACGAACCCCATCCCGTCTCGACCGCAACCCAGGTGCAGAAACTGCGAGCCGTCCAATCCCGGCTGCCGGGCGGGACAGCGTTGTGGCCGCTGGTGCACGGATATGGTCCGGAGGACGACTTCGCCCGCCGTCTGGACTTGGCCTTCTCTGCAAATGTGGACGGTGTGTGGATCAATCGCTATGGGTATCTCAGTGACGAAAAACTGACTCATATCAAACGCCGCGCACTCGCGTAGGAAACGTTCTGCAAGGGAAGACGGCATGTCCACCACCCAACCGGCGGGACGCCCGGGTTCGCGGTTTGGCGAATATGTCTTGGATCGGCCGTTGGGAGCCGGCAGTGCTGGACAAGTCTTTGCGGCGCACCACGCAGAGACGATGCAACCCGTTGCCCTCAAGCTACTTCACAGTGACGTGCAGCACGACGAGCTGGTCGAGCGACGCTTCGTGCGCGAAGTCGCCATTCTGCAGAAGCTGAATCATC
>CALJUK010000516.1 GCA_937975745.1 uncultured Planctomycetaceae bacterium
CGACGATCGGCGGATTCGGTGAAAAGAGGCTCGGCAGTAGTTGAGCGCAACAGCCGTCGCGCGGTTGCGCCTGTCGAACTGGGCCGAGCTGACGTCATTTTCCTGTGCGGACGTGACGTTGCCGGTCGCCACGAGGGTCAGGCAACAAATCGCCCCTGCCAGAACTCGGGACATCTGCATTTTCATCGTATTCCGTGTGAGACTCGAACACTGTCACGCCCTGTCCGAAGCTGTGTGTCATCGGCCCTGTGGAGGTCGGCCGGACGCACACATGCGGATGCAGAGACCGACTCTTCAGCTGGCCAGCGGCATCCCGCGACGGATCAAGCGGTAGGGCACCTTCCCCCTCCGAGAAGGAGGGCACGCAACGCTGCTCAAGTCTACGCGGTGAACCGGCGGCATGCGGGACGCTGCGGGATCGGGACACAAGATTCCGCCGGTCGTTCGCGGTTTCGACCGGTTGGGTAAACTCGGCGGTGTCGACGATCGCCCGAGCATCCTTCGTGACTGGCGAGTCACCGCGACCGAAACGATCGCTTCGAGTGGCCCGACCGGCAAAGTCTCCGGCCGATGTGAAGACCGGCAGTCGACTTTGCGCGCGACAGATGGCCCGTCAACTGGTCGTTCGAGTTACGCAACCCGGCCTGAGGTCAGACGGCGGAGCAGCTCGGTTCGCTGAGAGCCAAACTTGGCGTCATTCAGAACCGGTTGTAAGTCGTTCGTGGACAACGACTCGGGCAGGTCGACCCATGTCCGGCAGCCGGCAAAGTGGGGCGAGTCCACCAGGACATGTGGTGACGGACCGACAAACATCCGCGTGATCAAAACGTACAAACCTGGTCGACGGTAGTGGAACCGATCGGAGACGGTTTGCTCGCTGAGGACGTGTGTCCCCGCCAGCTGAAAGAGTGTCCGCTCATCCGTGATGTGGACGACATCCTGCACAACGGCGTAGGCGGACAGGTGAATCTGTCCGTGGGGGGGCTGCATCGTCTGGGCAAGACTCAGCAGCGGTGCAGCCGACGGATTGAGCGCATCCGCCTGCTGGTGGAATTGTGTCGGAAACAACCAGAATTCGCCGTGTTCTGGCCGAAATTCGCCCCCCTGCTCCTGGATGCCCCCCTTGCGGAGGATCAGCGTTTGGTGGCCTTGCGATAGCGCCGCCACAACCACGGCCCACTCTTTGAATGCGATGTTGTTCTCTGACTGCATGCCGTTCTCCGCTTCAGCACCCTGGACCACGCTCTCCATTCTGAAATCAATCCCTGCTATAGTCGAGGGACAGACCGAACAGAACGTTGTGGATTGGGGCGCGGCCGGTCACAACGCTGCCTGGCAGGCTTTCGTCCTGATTGGACGATCCACATAGCGAGGGAACCATGTCATTCTTTCGTGTGACTCCGGAACAGATGCGAGCCTTTCACTCCGACGGGTATTTCGTGGCGGAAGGCCTGTTGCAGCCGATGGAAGTCGACCTACTACGGAAGATTGCGCGGTCTGAATACGAGACGGCCGAGACAGCTAGTCGGGCGGATGGCGAAGGGGGCGCGATTCGGTTGCATGTCGAGAATGACGTGGCCGACGACGTGTACGGCGCCATCGTCAGCAGTCGCCGCATCGTCAACACGATGGAGCAACTACTGGACGGCGAAGTCTACCACTACCACCACAAGCTGATCCTCAAGGAACCGCGAACCGGTGGGGCCTGGGCGTGGCATCAGGATTATGGCTACTGGTACAACAATGGCTGCCTGTTTCCACAATTGGCGAGCTGCCTGATCGCGGTCGATCGAGCGACGCGCGAGAACGGCTGCTTGCAGGTGATTCGTGGTTCGCACCAGATCGGCCGGGTCGATCACATGAAAGTCGGCGATCAAACCGGAGCTGACCCCGAACGGTTTGAGGCGGCCTTGAACCGACTTGAGCGAGTTTATGTCGAACTGGAGCCCGGCTCGGCCGTCATTTTTCACTGCAACTTGCTGCACCGCTCCGATCAAAACACCAGCGAGAATCCCCGCTGGGCGCTGATTGCCTGCTACAATGCGGCTGCCAACAATCCGTACAAAAAGTCACGACACCCCTGCTATACGCCCCTGACGGTCATGGACGATGCGGAAGTCGCGCGGGTGGCGACGCGGCAGTGGGACCAGATTCAACGTGTCACGGTGGAAGGTGGCTGACCACTTGCCCCGCCCAATTCGCTCGGCCGAGATGACCGCTTCCAAGCCCTGCACTGAGTTCGACGACCTGGCGCTCAAGGCAGCCCTCAAGACCCGCGCGATCGAACTCGGTTTCGAGTTGTGTGGTGTCGCCGCAGCCGTACAGCCTCCCGGCTGGCATCCTCTGCTGGAATGGATTCAGCAGGGACATGCGGGTCGAATGGAGTACATCGAACGTCGACTTCCGGCGTATCAGCACCCCGATCATGTTCTAGCCGGCACACGTTCCGTCGTGATGTTGGGGATGAACTACCGGACCAAAGACCCTGCTGACACGTCCGCCGGCCAAGGGCGGTTCTCGCGGTACTCGTGGGGTGGTACCGATTATCACGACCTCATCCGAAAGCGCCTGCGATCGTTGGCCGATGTCATTCACCAGGACCGCCCGGGTTGTCGAACACGCGGTGTCGTCGACACGGCTCCGTTGCTCGAACGGGACTTCGCCCGTTTGTCCGGGTTGGGCTGGATCGGCAAGAATACACTGCTGATCAACAAGCACCAGGGGAGCTGGCTGTTTCTGGCGGGACTACTGACCGATGTCTGGTTGCCTCCGGATGATCCGCACGAAGCGTCACACTGCGGCACGTGTACCCGGTGTTTGGAGGCCTGCCCGACGGACGCCTTTCCCACGCCACATGTTCTCGATGCACGACGATGTATTTCGTACCTCACCATCGAACTGCGGGATGAGGCGGTCCCTGTGGAATTGCGGCCGGGATTGGGGGACTGGCTTTTCGGCTGCGACATCTGTCAGGACGTCTGCCCGTGGAATCGGAAAGCGCCTGTTCGAACGGATGGCGAATTTGTTCCGCGCGCGTCCAATGACCCTGTCGACCTGGTGACGCTGCTGGATTGCAGCCCGGAAGAGTTCCGGACCCGTTTCGATGGGACTCCGCTGGAACGAACGGGCCGCGGTCCCCTGCTCCGCAATGCCTGTTATGTCCTGGCCAACCAGCGCGATCAGAGGGCCGTCCCGGCATTGATACGATCGTTGGAAGATCCGGATCCGCTGATCCGGGGGGCGGCGGCCTATGCGCTCGGTCAATTGAGCCCGGATGCCGGCCCGGCGGCGTTGCATTCCCGTCGGCAGATCGAACAGAATGCCAGCGTGCTGAGCGAAATCGCAGATGCGTTGAATGCCAGCCTGTAGTCGTCATGACGAAAAAGCGACGATGGCAGGACACTGGGATGGCGCAACAGACATCTCGCCACATGGATGCACGAACAGGAAACGACATGCCAAAACAGATTCGCAAACCCGTCCGGATTGCAGCGGCTGGTCATCCACCGAAGGTGATCGAAGAATTCGTCGGCCGGGTTGTCAACGGTTCGACGGCAGTCAGCATTGCCCGGATGCAGAGCCCAAGCGGTTGGGTCGAGCCGGGGCAGACTCCGGAGTTCGATGAATACACTGTCGTGCTCAAGGGCATGTTGCGCGTCGACACGCATTCGGCTACGATGGATGTCCCCGCCGGCGAGGCAATCATCACCCATGCGGGAGAGTGGGTTCGGTACAGTTCACCCGGTGCCGAAGGTGCCGAGTACATCGCCGTCTGTTTGCCGGCGTTCTCGCCCGAGACAGTTCACCGCGACGTCGAGTCACCCGCGGCCAGCAACACAGAATGCGGACCGAAGCCCCGGTGACGGCCGATCTACCTCATTCAGACAGGAAGCACATCATGGCAAATCAATTGCGAGTTGCGGTCAACGGAGCGGCCGGCCGAATGGGGCAGCGAGTGACGGCGTTGGTTCATCAGGCGGAAGACATGCGTTTGGCAGCCGCCCTCGAAGGAGATGGAAGTCCTGCCCTCGGCCGCGATGTCGGAGAGCTGTGTGGCTTGGGAAGCATTGGGATGGTTGTTGCCACGGAACTGGGTGACGGCGTCGACGTGGTCATCGACTTTTCAACTCCAGAGGGACTGACCCGGATTGCGGCGATCTGTGGCGAACGGCAGATTCCGCTGGTCGCGGCTACCACAGGTTTGTCGCCTGAACAGGTGGAAACTGTTCAATCTGCGGCCCACACGACTCCACTGGTGATGGCTCCCAGTATGAGCCTGGGCGTGAACATCGCCATGAAACTTGTCCAACGTGCATCTCATGCGATTAAGGCGTTCCCCAAGGGAGTCGACGTCGCAATTCTCGAACGCCATCACCGATTCAAGGAAGACGCACCCAGCGGGACGGCTCTCCATTTTGGAAAGCTTGTCGCCGACATTATGGGTCAGACCAAGCACGTTCACGGTCGTGACGGCCGGGTGGGTCAGCGAACGACTGACGAGATATGAGATCACACAATCCGGACCGGGGATTATGTCAGCGAGGAAATCATCATTTGCGGAGTGCTGTTCGAAACTCTCGAACTGACTGTCCGCAGTCACACCCGCGATGCCTATGCCTACGGGGCCTTGGCGGCCGCTCGGTTCGTTGTCACTCAGGGGGCCGGAATCTACGGAATGTTCGACGTTCTGGGCCTGAACGACTGACAGCCGTCACACGACCGGCCGGATGGATGGCCGTCTGGCGTCTGCAGTGCGATCGACCGTGTCCGACGATCAGAGCAATCGGCTTTGTCCGATGAACCCGCACTTCGCTCAAGATTGACGTAACCCGTGACCGATACGAATGGAAGTCCGGGTGGAGTCTGTTCCCGGCGGGTGCGCTACGTACTCCGGGTTCAGCCTTTGCATTCGCGGAGGCTGCATGATGCAGGACAAGTCTCGACGGCAAGGCGGAGTCTGGGTGAATCGGGTCGGTCGTAACCTTCGCCGAGTGGGCGGAGTCCTCCAGGATCGGGCCTGGCTGATCGGATGCCTGCTCGTCTGCCTGATGATTCTGGCGCCGATTTCTCTGCTGGAACCGGCCAGCCTGAACGACCTGCGGGAACCGTTTGAGCGAGCGGCACCGACCCGATTGCAGGTCCTTAAGCAGCAGATCACGCTGAAACCAGTGGCAGTGGACAATGCGAACGAGGATCACATGCTGCAACACGTCGGTTGGGATCATTCTCCCGCTGGTGACATACATCTCGTCCCGGCTGACCGCGGCGGGCTGTCTTATCCGGGCGACAGCCAACCAACGCAGACCAGACGAGCCGCCTGGCTAACGGGAACACTCGAGTACGTCGTCGAATAGACGCGTCGTGTCCCAGTTCGAACTCTGACAGTCGCTTTCTCCGCAAAGGATCGGATTCGTGTACGAATCTTACTGGAATCTCAAGCGTCGACCCTTCGAAGACCAGGCCGATGCGGAGTTGTACTATCGGGGCCAGTCGCATCAGTCGGCGCTGCTGAAGCTTCGCTATATTGTCGAAAGCGGCAAAGGAGCCGGCGTGCTCGTCGGCGGCTGCGGCGTGGGGAAGTCGCTGGCGTGCGACATTCTGCAGCAGGAGCTTCCCGAACGATATCAGCCGTGTGTCCGAATGATCTTTCCGCAGATGACCCCGGTTGAGTTTCTGACCGATCTGACAATCCGCCTGGGAGCCGACGAAGACTTCGTCCTCAGGGCCGAGTCTTCGCTCGATCGTGTTGTGAGGTTACTCGAACGGCAACTGCAACTTCTAAGCGAACGCGAGCGGCATCCAATCATCGTCATTGACGAAGCCCATCTGATCGAAGACCGCACGCTGTTTAATACGCTGCTCTCGTTGCTGAATGTTCGGACGGCCCGGAACCTTGAATTCTCGCTGTTTCTCGTCGGCGACCCCGTCCTGCTCGCCCAACTCCAGCGGTCCAGTCAGTTGGACGAGAGATTCTCCATCCGGTCGCTGATTCAACCACTGACCGAGGAGGAAACTGCCGGCTACATTCAGCATCGGATGACTGCTGCGGGAGCTTCCCAGAACATCTTCGAACCGAGCGCTCTGGCGAGCCTGTTTGCCCTCTCGGGTGGTATCGCCCGCCGGATTAATCGGCTGTGCGACCTGGCATTGCTGGTCGGCTATGCCGACGGATTGCGCAGCCTCGCCGCCGATGAAGTCGAGAGTGTCGCGACCGAGCTGTCGGGGATCGCCGCTTAAAGATGCTCCGGCGTGAAGCGTGTTCGTTCTCGATCTAAGGGCGAGTCGGTCGTGAGACAGCCGGAGTCCGTTAGCCCGGCTGCCGAACGCCCAGCAGATAGCTGTTCCCCGGCATGTGGGGAATTTCCCATTCCTGCCAGTCGACTTTCCCGACGGACTTCTTCCAGGCGTCGAAGTACCGCACGTTGTCGACTTCGTTAAAGCGGTGCTGATACGCGATCAGGTACCGCTCGAAGTGGGCGATCAGCGGGAGCAGCCGTTCCCGGACGTGGACGGGCGATTCGCTGATCGACCAGGTTCCGATGAAGAGTCGGCGGGAATTTCCCCCCTCCCCTGCCAGCACTGACCGAAGTTCGTTGACGTCACTCACGCAGGCGATTTCCGACGGCTGCTCGGAGAATTCGGCTGGCGAAACAACCGGCAGGCCGAGCGTCTGCAGATAATACCGCTGGAGCGCGGAGAACTCGGGTAGGTCGAAAATCACGTATCGTCCGGTAAAATCCAAGTTGAAGAACAGCCGGCAGAGACTTCCGTATCCACCGCCGAACTCGAAGACCAGTGCGCTGTCGGTCATCAACTCGCCCGTGCGTTCCTCGAAGATCGCCGAGTGATAAGCGTGGTGAATCAGGTTGCCGCTGCTTTGCGTGTGAAAGATACTGCGGACCGGATGCCCGACGGTGGATTCTCGGATTGCCTCGCGGTATCGCGTGGTCCAGTCGGGACGGCTTTTGAGGAAGCGGAGCTCGATCGGCAGGTACTTGGCAAACCGGATGAACATGGTGCGGGCGACGACGTCCCACCGCAGAAAACGCCGTGGATCGTCCCGAAGGACCAGCTCGCGCAGGCGAGCCATGCGGCCCATCCACTCGGCCTCGGATGGCGGCACATCGCTGGCGTCGATCGGGGGCAAGTCCCGAAATGTCGCCTTCAACTCGGCCAGATAACGCTCTTCCTCGGTAGACGGAGGGGCAGGCGGCCGATCAAACATCGTGTTGTAGAGTGACTGCAACTGCTTCAGCGCCATCGTTCGTCCTTACGGGGGCGGCCGGTGTGGTGTGTTCCCCCCTGTCCTGACTACTGTTCTGTCCATCGTTCGATGTCAGGAGCGGGTCGACGGAAGAAGCACGCATTCCGCAGGTATTCGTGCGGGCCAGTCC
>CALJUK010000517.1 GCA_937975745.1 uncultured Planctomycetaceae bacterium
TTGGTCGGCTCTTTCGGCTTGGGTTCGAACAGGAACTGGCCGGTGAATCCGATCTTCTGGGCGTGCTCGACCGCCATGTGCATGAAGCGTGCCAGGTGATCCAGCTCGCGAGCCATGTCGGTGTTGTACAAATTCATGTAGCCTTCACGCCCACCCCAGAAAACGTAGTTCTCGCCCCCCAGTTCGTGCGTGACTTCAATCGCCTTCTTCACCTGAGCGGCGGCGTAGGCGAAGACGTCCGCATTGGGGCTGGTGGCGGCACCGTGCAGGTACCGCGGATGCGAGAAGAGATTGGCCGTCCCCCACAGCAATTTGATTCCGGTCCGTTCCTGCGCTTCCTTCAGGTGGGCGGCGATGGAATCCAGGTTCTTGTGGGATTCCGCCAGCGTGGCCCCTTCTGGAGCGACGTCCCGATCGTGGAAGCAGTAAAATGGTGCCCCCAGCTTTTCCATGAATTCAAAAGCCACGTCGACCCGCGTGTGAGCGTTGTCCAGCGAGTTGCTGCCATCATCCCAAGGCCGTTGCAGAGTCGGTGCCCCGAACGGGTCGCTCCCCGTGCCGCGGAACGTATGCCAATAGGCAACACTGAAGCGGAGCAGTTCCTTGAGCGACTTGCCGTCGAGTTGCTCGTCAGCATCGTAGTGTTTAAATGCCAACGAATTACGGCTTTTCTTGCCCTCGAATTTGATCGTTTCCACTTCCGGAAAGTAAGCCATCGTCCGCTCCTCAAAGACGTTCGTTGTCCGCCAGATTCGGCCGCCATCGGCTGTTGCCCAGGCAGATGCGTCCGGGTGAAGTCGATTCTGTGGGGAATTCCATCCGAGTCTAGCCAACTCGGGAAACGTTCGGAAGCCAACGCCAACTGAAAAGACCTTGCCCGAAATCCCCCCTCCTGCGAGACTACCGCGTCTTTCGCCGGACGACGTTCTGTGGGACGTCCTGCATCGAGTCGGACACGTCGGTAAGCGAACAAACCAGGCCGGGGGCACGGAGCCCGGGATGACTGAAGTGACACACGGAATGCGATTTCTTGGGCTGCTGCTTAGCCTCGGCTGCGTTGCTGCGCCGCAGGCATTGGGACCTGTTCCCGTCAATACGATTCACGTCGGAGCGGCTAATCTGGAAAGCGTGTGGGAATCCACCGTCGATCTGCTCCACGAATATCAGTTCGAGATCGAGCGAGAAAACAAACTCGATGGAGTCATCGAAACCCGGTATAAGGTCGGATCCGGAATTCTGGAACCGTGGCATCGGGATTCGATCGGTCTGGAAAACCGGCTGGAGAGTTCGCTCCAGTCGATCCGCCGCCGCGTCTTTGTCAGTATCACGCCGGACGGTGCGCAGGGGCACCTGGTCTCGATTGAAGTCTTCAAAGAAATTGAGGACCTCGGCGGTCTGGCGGCCAACTCGGCTTCGGCAGCGACGTTTGGCGAGGCTCAACCACTGCAGCGTGATCTGAACCCGGTCGTCGGTCAGACGGCTGTCTCTGGATGGATTCCGCAGGGACGCGATTATCCGCTCGAGCAGGACATGCGACGCAACCTGCAATCTCGCATCAGCGGGCAGTGACAACCGCAACCCACTTGCAGAGACACCCCCAACGAAACGCCCCGCCCCAGGTGTCGGCCGGGCAGATCATTCGGCGTTCAAACGCCGCCACAGTTGACCGCAATGCGGGCTAGAACTTCGGCTTGTTGGGACGTTGCGGGCTCGTCTTCGGGCCGGGGAGTGGAATGGCCACATCGCTCCGACCGAGCCGCGACATGTCAACGCCAATGCTTCCGCCGTGCGTTCCCCATCGGGCGGCTGGCGAATTCTCCTGCACGACGAACGTTTTGGGTTCGATATGAGCGGCCGTTGGGAACGGGGCAAAAATCCCCTCGGCGGCCGTTCCGACAAGAGATCGGCCAATGTTCTCCGCGCCCCAGCGTTCTTGCCACGCGTTGGCATCCGCCACCGCCGGATCGGGGTTCCCCTCGATCTGCAGGAAGACGCTTACTGACGGCGCGTAGGCATTCGATTCGGACCACCATTCCATTTGGCCATCTGCCGACAAGCTGGGACTGACCGTCAATACCGCCTGGCTGCCGGCTTCGGTCGAACGGGGCAGGACTGCATCGGCAAAGATCGTATCGGTGACATACATCTCCAGTCGCGGAAGTCCGTCGGTCGACGGTTGTCCGTCGATCACGAAGAACTCGTTGACAGTCGAAAACGTGCTGCCCGAAACCGACACCTGTCCCTGATGGTCCGTCGCCGTCGGGCCCAATTTCAGCCGCGCCAATCGATCTAGCGCAACGCAGAGAGAATTGTCGACGATGAGACTTTGCCCCCGCAGGTCGAGATCAAGCAACGTTCCCAGACCGAACAGATAGCTGTTGTGAATCTGGCCGATCGCGGGTGCCTCGTCCGCGTCAGCCGGCTTGTCCGTTTGCCCCCACCGGATGGCCCCCTGCCAGCCGGTTCCGGGAAGCAGTGGCCCCTCGACAATGCAGCCATCAATCACGAAAGAACCGTCTTTGACATCAATCAAACAGGCCGGGTTTCGAGAACTGCGACTCGACGGAAACTTGAACCGGGCATTCACCAACTCCAGACTCCCTCCCCAGGCGGTGAACAACGCTTGGGAAGAGGCATCGTCGGCTGGGGACTTGGATCGGCCCAAGATGGGTGTCAGAGTCAGTCGTGGACCGTTGGTCGGGATGAACTCGATCCGGAGCGACCTTCCGATCAAACGGATTGGGCTGCAGCGATGATCGCCTGAACCAATCAGACGGATCAGACTTCCGTCGGGCGGATTCTTATCGCGGATCACGTCCGCCAGGTCGGTCTTTCCATCCATGACCACATCAAATGTTTGTGCAGTTGCCGGGCGTTGCACAACATAGGGCACCACCTGCGGGCGCCGCGCGAAGGCGATTCCGCGGGTGACCTCTCGTGTAGCGGGAACCGTCAACTCCGCAATCGAACAGCCTGCCGTCGCGGCGTGGGGAACGTTTGTAACGGCAGCAAGCGATGTCGTCGAATACGGTTCGAGCGAATTCATGCCATCCGTGGAGGACGACGAAACGGGCCACGTTTCGGCCTGAAACTGCTGCGTGTCGGCATTTTTCTTCCACAGTCGTTGCCAGTCGTCCACATCGGTAACCGGCGGCAGGGGCGGGTTGGCATCCGCGAGTGCGATATAGTTCGTCCAGCCAAGCAGCAACGAATTCTCGACTTCGAAATACAAACTCGGGAACCGGTGGTCGCGGGGCCCACGGTTCAGCGATT
>CALJUK010000518.1 GCA_937975745.1 uncultured Planctomycetaceae bacterium
AGGTTAAATTCCGCGAACCCCACACCCTCGCGATCACCAGCACGGCGATCTTAGTTGTCAGCCCCGAAACCAATGGATTCCGTCGACACCAGCGATGGAATCGCGTGATCGGCGAAACCCATTTCGCCCGGATCGGCTCATCCCCCAGATATCGCTGCAGATCCGCCGCCAGTTCGCCAGCCGTCTGATACCGATGCGATGAATCCCGATCAATCGCCTTGTGAACGATCGTTTCCAGGTCACGCGGGATTTGGGGGTCGAGCGTCCTGAGTCGGCGCGGCGTTGCTTCAGTGACCTGCTTGATCAGCTTGCGGCGGTCAGTCTCATCGAAAGCCGGCTGGAGCGACAGGAGTTCGTACAGCGTCATCCCCAGCGCGTAAACGTCGCTGCGCGCATCGGCTTTCCCGTCGAACTGTTCTGACGCCATGTAGCGCAGCGTGCCGAGCAGGTCGCCAGTGTGCGTCAGGTCTTGTTGGTCAGTCGCCTTGGCGAGACCGAAGTCGGTGACCCACACGCTGCCGCGGGCATCCAGCAGCAGATTGCCCGGCTTGATGTCGCGGTGGATGACACCCCGATCGTGCGCGTATTGCAGGGACGCAGCCGCCTGGACGCCGATCCGGGCTACGCTTTGCCAATAGATATGGCGGGAGTGAGCCTTGCCGCCATGCTCGCTGTGGCTAGGGAACACGAACGTCTCGGACAGGTGGCCGACGGCGGTGTCGGGAGGGTCAACGGGTAAGGAATGAGGGTCACGAGCAGGAGACGGCTCTTTGGTTCCCTCAGAGTCCGAGTCGACAATCAGCGTTCGTTCGAACCGGCCGCTGATGAGGGATTGGGCGACGGCTGAGCCCTCGTGCAATGTCCCCTTGACTCTTGCCCCTTGACCCTCAGCCCGAACCTGTGATTCTTCCCGCAGCCGCCGGAGTTCACCGAGCACTTCATCGAGTCCGAGCCCGTCGATGAACTGCATCACGTAATAATGGACGCCGTCCTGCTCGCCGACGCCGAACACGGGGACGATGTTGGTGTGGTGCAGCCGGGCCGCAGCACGGGCTTCCCGATCAAATCGTTTCGCATGCTTGGCGCTGGTCAGCAGTTGCCGGGGAAGCACCTTCAGTGCGACGCGCCGGCCAAGTGACACCTGCTCCGCTTCATAGACGACCCCCATCCCGCCGCGACCGACCTCACGGATGATCCGAAATTCTCCGAGTTGAGTCAGAGATGGAACCGGGTCCGGGGCGGACACGTCGGCCTGTTCTGCGTGTTTGAGATCGCTGTCAACCTGCTCCATCATCACCAGGGCGGGAAAAACCTCTTCGATTTCGTCAGCGCATTCAGGGTGCTTGTGAACGTATTCGGAAATCGACGGGCGCTCGCCGCGACGAAATCGGGCCACGAATTCATCCGCCAACTCTTCGACAGGATTCCGAATGAGGTTGTCCGGCATCGGCATGTCTCACATGTCAGTGGCGTTCAGGGCCTTGCGGAGCCGCTTGAGCGCCCGCACGTATCGGTTGCTGGCCGCCGATTCGTCGATTTCGAGCGTCCGTGCAGTTTCGGCGTTACTGAGATGCTCGAAGTGACGGAGTGCGAGGACCTCGCGGTCGATGGAGTCCATCGCATTGAGAGCGTCCTGCAGCATGAGAACACGCTCGGCGCGTTCTGCCGCCTGCGACGGCGAGCTCATCCTACCGACGAGATTGGCAGCCAGCGCCGCCGAACTGGCTGCAGGATGCGGTCCGCGATAGATCGAGATCTCGCGATTCGGGTCTCGCTTATCAGTGTCAAGGTGACGCCGATGCAGTTCGAGCAGCTTCTCTCCGACGACCAGCCGCAGCCAGAGGAACGGGGAGATGTCTTGGTTGACGTCGCGAGTTTCGATCCGTCGAATGGCGTCGAGGAATGCCTCTTGGAGTACATCCGATGCGTCAATTCGTCCCTGCAGCCGGCGGTCGAGGCGGAACTGGATCATGCGCCGCAGCCGGTCCCGGGCCTCGTTAAAGAGATCGTTCAGAGCCTTGCGGTCGCCCCGCCGGGCTCTGCCACCCAGGCTGTCGGATGTGTCGGAATCGCTAACCATGAGAACTCCCATGCCCCCTTACCTGCATTTCGCGGTCGTCCGGCACTGGAAAATCCCTACAATCGAGGATTTTATCAGAATGCATTTGCTAGCGAGTGGATGCAATCTGAGGTGGTGCGATTCACATGCGACGACGCGCGTGATGCGACTTATCCCCTCCGTCGCCAGATGAAGCAGGCTGGATCAGATGCGCAATCAAGTCGAAACAATTGCGATATCGCCTGCAAACATCGGTGATTCGCACCGCCTGCGATTTGGCCGTACCAAGAATTACAGAGGACCCATCGTTCTTAGCAGATTGGGTGACGTGCTAATGCGCAGAGGTGTCAATTTCTTTCGGACATCGCTGCGTCACCAAGTTGATGGCGCTCCGTGCAGAGATGTCACCGCCGTACGGACACCGCTGCGCGTTGGCGTCGGCCGTAAGATGCTGAGATTGGTCCATCCTCGTTGAGTTTGGAAGTGCCGGAACTCGCTGCGGTGGTGGTGACCGATGTAGATTGCTGCGCGTGCTTCCGCCACGGTGGTGGGGGCGTGGTCTGCTTTCATCTGTTCCACGGCTTTCCCGCACTTCGCTGGTTTCAGAAGTTTCCCGAGGCAGACTGCCGCAAGATGGCCTGGCCCACGTTCAAGCCGCCGTGCTCCTCTTGCAAGGGGCAATACGGTTGGTCGGTGACGCCCAGCTTCTGGCAGACCTCGGGAGTCTTCTTGCCCTGTGGGAACAGCACCTCGGTTTCTCTCAGCTTGTGGATGATCTCCTCAGCAGTGAAACGGTTCCTCGACATGACGAGCTCTGCTGATCCGGGTCCAAATCGCTGGGACTGCACTCAACGAGAGCACTCGGATCGGGTGGCTCGGCAGCCGTCCTGCCTGTTACAACTTTGCGAATTCGGACGCCGGTGTTACACTCAACGCACGGGTTGCGCTCGCACGCCTCTCTTCCGGCACGTCTCCTCTGCCTGCACAGCGTTCCTTTGCATGAACGCTACTCTCAAAACCAATGGAGTCACTTCAATGAAACGAACGAAGTGTCCGCCGATTCGTGCTCTAAGTGTTTCACTGACTTTGCAGATCGCCGCTTGCGGGATCCTTACCCTGGCGTTTGCAGCTGTGACACCGCTGGCAGATCTCGTTGCTGATGATGCGTTGCCGTCCGGCGGTCAGAAGAAGCCCTGTGCGAGTGACGACACGTCGACACAGGGAGCACAGGGAAAGGAAGCGGCACTACCTCCGAGGGGTATCGGATGCGTCAAGGAATGCACCGGGCTCGTCGGGACAGACTATTGGCACGACGTCTGGAGATCGTCGACGAATTGCTTCGGCGGGACCGTTGACGGTGTGCCGCACGACAAGTGTTTAGATTCTTGCCCACCCAATCCGTGCCAGCTGATTTCCTATCGGGTCTTTCGGCAAGGGGAACTCATGAAAAAGAAGGAGGACTTCAAGCCGAACCCCAAAGCTGACCCTGGCTTGTCGCACCAGACCATCGCGTTCGTCAAGATTCGGGACAGGGATCGCTACTTCAAGGTGTTTCGAATTCACACCGAACGCCCAGGCGATGCGAGAGATCCAAGATCCCGATACATCGGTGCCGAAGTGACCCAACCTGGTGCTGACGGTGCTGACGAGCCAAGTGGCATCGAATGGATTGATGCAGACGTGATTCCGCCTGGATTTGACGAGCAACGCGTCGAAACTGACAATCTTCGGTTCATTTATTTCGTGGTTGAAGTAAGCGGACAGCAGAAATCGGTCGTCGCCTACGTCACCACGAAAGACCCATTACCCCGCTAGCAATTCGAACAGCCGACTGCCTCCACTCGATTGGGGCTTCAGCACAAGCTTCGAGTCATTGCGTGACGTCGCCGTTCATTCGATGAACCGTGGCTGAGTGCTGCGTGCACATCGGAATCCCACGTGCGGCATCCGGGAACTGGTTGAGATGGCTTTTCGCCGACGGGCGACCAGGAGCAGGTCGGCCTCGGGAGCGTCGGCTGCGGAAAGGTCGTCGTCCGGGTGGGAAAGGCCACGTACGACTCGGGATCCCGTGAGTGCACGCCGGTAGGCGGCTGAGTATGACCGGTTACCACCCGAGTATGGAATCTGGACTGTGTCAGTCCACTCGGCAACGTTGGAGCAAAGGCCATAGACGGGCGGGACGGTTGCGGTCTGGTCAAACGCGGGCTGCTCGACGGGCTGTGTGTTAAAGATGGCAGGAACGACACGGCTGGCATCATCGCCCCACGGAAAGGTCGTCGTCCCGCTGTTGGTCGCGGCGAACTCATACTCAGCTTCAGTCATCAGCCGTTTGCCAGCGAGTTCGGCGAAGTTCAACGCTTGATCGAAAGTGACCATCGTGACCGGTTCATCGTCAGGTCGATTGGTGACTGAATTCGGGAGTGCATCGAGATTCCGATAGGCCGCAATGGTGACTTCCGTCTGGTCCAGGTAGAAGTCGGCCACCTGCCGGGTGTGCGGTGGCGTATCGGGCAGTTCCTCCGTCCCCATCATGAGCTCTCCCCCGTCGAAGAACGTCATATCTTGGATGACGTCGGCAGCATTCGGAATCGTGATGGTTGGAAGTTCGACCGTGCCATCCGTCCTCAACTCCCACGAATCGTGGTTGTGCCCGCCGATCCCTTCATCTGAATCCGGTTCCGGTACCTGTCGATAGACCTCGTGAAATGAGCCATCGTCGGCCACCGCAACGACGAGATACTGGCCAGGAAGAAGTCGGGTTGTGACGGGGCTTCTCTCCTCATGACGTACGAGTTCGCCCTCCTCTTCGACGGGCCGCATCAGGTCATCCAAAAGGACGAACACAACTCTGGCTCCGGTCGGCACCGTATCCATCGCGACCATCGGTCGGCTCGCCTGGAATTCTTCTTCTTGCCGCTTGATCTCTCCGCTGCGAATCCACAAGACCATAACCAGAACAAGGGCCAGCAAAGCGGCCATACCACTCGCCGCTGCCACAACCGGGTTCCGCTTCGCCCACCGCCAGCTCCGCTCAAACGTGCTGACCGGCCGGGCCTGGATCGGTTCGTCCCGCAAGAACCGCCGCAGATCGGCAGCCAGTTCGCCAGCAGTCGCGTAACGCCGCTCCGGTTCCTTGGACATCGCCTTGAGACAAATCGTCTCCAGATTTCTTGGGATCGACTTGTCGATCCTTCGAGGCGGGCGGGGCTCCTCGTTCACAATCTGCTGTACAAGTAGTCGCGTCTCCCCGGTGAACGGGCGATTCCGCGTCAGCAACTCATACAGCACGACGCCCAGCGAGTAGACGTCGGGGCGGTGAGCGGCCTCAATCCGCGGAGCTTCCTCCGGCGACATGTAGGACGGCGTGCCGAGAATCTGACCGGCTACGGTCATCGTGAAGTCGGCGGCTTCCAGCTTCGCCAGACCAAAGTCCATGATGTACGGCTTGCCATCCGCATCGATCATGATGTTGCCGGGTTTCACGTCCCGGTGAGCACTGACGCCGTTGTGGTGGGCGTAGTCCAAGGCATCAGCGATCGTCGCACACAGCTCGGCCGCTTCTCGCGGAGACCGATGCTTGAAGCGGAGCTCCTCGGCCAGCGTGACGCCCTGAATGAAGTCCGAGACGATGTAGACAGAGTCCTTGTCCTGGACGACCTGGTGGACTGCGACGATGTTGTCATGGCGAAGTTTGGCCGCAGCACGGGCCTCACGGACGAAAAACCGTAAGGTGGTCTCATTCAGCTGTCGCGTTCTTGGAATCTTGACAGCGACAAGCCGATCCAGCTTCGAATCGTGGGCTTTCCAGACATTGCCGAAATGGCCCCGGCCCACATGTTCGAGCAGTTCGAACTCGTCGATGACCTTGGCGACATCGGCGGTCTGAACGAGCGTTTCGTCGAGGAAGTGCAACCGGCTCCCGCACGACGGACAGGACACTGCCTGCGGTTCAGCAACGACTTCGATGTCGCGTCTGCAGTGCGGGCAGTTGATTCTCATCGGCCTACCCAATGTCGATCGGTACAAGATGTGTTGAGTTCGGCACCTACAGCGATACCACGCCGATTATGACCAATTGTTTGAGCAATCAAAAGCCGGTGGGTCTGCGCAGACCTTTCAACGCGGATGTCAACTGCCACTGGGCTTGTGACCAAGTGGTAATCGAACGCTGGTCAGCTGTTTCTAACGCGAAGAAACTCTTGCCAACGATACAGCAAGGCCGCGTG
>CALJUK010000519.1 GCA_937975745.1 uncultured Planctomycetaceae bacterium
GCTTGCGTCCGGTCTGTGGAACTGTGTTGCAGCCGCACCAGAATGCAGCCGTAATGGCGAGAATTGCGGCTGTGGCCACCGCTTTGTTGCTGGAGATCTTCATCGTGCGTCTCTTCCTTGAGGGCGATGAACTTGATCCGAGTTGTTTGACCGTCTGCTCCCGCGCTCGAGCGTCCATGCCCAGGCCGCAGGCACATTGACAGCCAGCTTTGTCGTTATGGGGCGGGAGTTTATCGGCCAGGCAATATCGTCACAAGCCCAAATATACCAGCAGGAAGTGCCGATCGGCCGCGGAAAAAGTCATCGGAAATGTGGTCCGCGTCGCCTTGCTGTCGTCGGCGCGGCGAAGTAGCCTGAAAAGGCGTTTCACGATTGTCCACCCGGGGAAAACAATGCCGGAAACCTCAGATTCTCCCGCGATACCGCACCTGAATGACGTCGATTTCAACTTGGCCATTCAGGGGACTCCTGGGCCAGTTGTTGTCTGTTTCGAAGCTGCGTGGTGTGCCGCCTGCCGAACTCAGGTGCGCGTTCTGCAGCCGTTGCTTCGCGAACGCGGCGCAAAGCTGACTTTTCGACGAGTCGACGTCGACCAGAGTCCGCGGCCGGCGCAGCGGTTCGAAATCGTCAGTCTGCGGACACTGATCTGGTTCGAGCAGGGCCAACCGGTTTCGCGGTTGACTGGATTGCACGGGCGCGAAGCCTCCGCCGCCTGGCTTGGACGGAAGGCTCGCGTCTGAGTGGTCGGTTGAGGCTCCGGGTTGTCTAGCTTTCGGCCGGTAAGAGGAATTTTACACAGACTGGACTGGCCACTTTTCGCGAATGGCCAGTCGGCTGCAACACGCCTGTTTTGGCATCAATTCGAAAAACGTGGACCGAGTCCGATGCCTGGTTGGCAGCGATGATGAACTTCCCCGTCGGGTCGATCTCGAAGTTCCTGGGGGTCTTGCCCAGCGTCGACTGATGCGAGATCAGCTTCAATCTGCCTGTTTCGGAATCAATGGCGAACCCTGCGAGGCTGTCGTGTCCCCGGTTCGAGCCGTACAGAAATCGGCCGTCTGGTGTGACGCGGACTTCAGCGGTCGAGTTGTCTCCCTCGAAGTCCGCCGGCAGCGTGCTGATTGTCTCGATGGCGGTCAGTTTCCCGGCGTTCGAGTCGTATTCGAACGCGGTCACGGTGGAGGCCATTTCGTTGATGACGTATGCGAACCGGCCGGAGGGATGAAACACGAAATGCCGGGGGCCCGATCCGGGGGGCACCTTGACGTAGGGAGGATTGTTGGGAGTCAGCGTGGCGGCGTCCGCATCGAAGCGGTAGATGACGACTTGATCCAGGCCAAGGTCCGCCACGAAGGCGTAGTGGTTCTGCGGATCGAGATTCACCGAATGGGCATGGGGACCTTCTTGGCGCTGCGGATTGACGCTCGACCCCGTGTGCTGAATATTCGACTCAGCTTGCCACAACAGGCCGAAGTCGCTGATGGGGAGTGATGCGACCGTTCCTCCTCCGTAGCAGGCGACGAGCAGGGCCTTACCGTTCTTTGAAACCGAAACATGGCAGGGTCCGGCTCCACCGGATGGCTGTCGATTTAGCAACGAGAGCTGGCCCGTCTTGCGTTCGATCATGTGTGACGCCACACCACCCGTTGGCTTGCCGTTCTCGCCGGTGACTTCGCTGACAGAATAAAGGCGATTCTTGATGGGGTCGATGGCCAGAAACGAGGGATTCGTCTCCTTTCCCGCCAAAACCGGTTCGGACAGGCTGCCATCGTCAAGCGACATGACAGCCGTGTAAATTCCCTCGCTCTTTCCACCTCGGGTGTACGTGCCGAAGTAGACACGCAGTTCTTTGGCATCCGACAAACTGCCGGTTTGGGCCGCGATTGTCGACACGGTCAAACTCCTCGCTGATTGGGCTGCGTCGTTTCCGGCGGCCAGCTGAGATGAGGCAAAAAAGGTGGAAGCCATTCCGAATAGGGTCAGTCCAGCGATCGTGAGACACCGCGGCGTAGTCATGGAGCGAATTCCTGTCTTCCGGTTGCAAATGCCACGGCCTGACGGGGGAACTCCCCTGCACGGCCGTCGGTTCAATAAATCGATCTCCCGATTCCACACTGTTTGCCGTTCCGCCGCAAGTCCCTGTTAGCAGTGAATTTCCGCGGCCCACACTAAGTAAATTGAGAATAACTGATTGACATGTCGTGAGGTATCGATATAATTGACTGTGCGAAGGGGAGACGCAGCAATGGCTGAAAGCAAGTCTGAGTTGAAACTGATTGATCTGGAGGCCCTGGAGGCGGCCGCGGAGTGTTTGCGCGTGTTGGCTCATGCTCACCGGTTGCGGATCATCCAGATGCTCTTGGCGGGTCGCTACAGCGTAGGAGAACTGGCTGACGCGTGCGGAATCCAAAGCCATATGGCGTCGGAACATTTGCGATTGATGCAGCGTTGCGGGTTTTTGCGGGCCGAGAAGGAGGGGCGGTTTACCTATTACCGCGTCGAGGAAAAGCACCTGTCAAACATTATGGCCTGTATCGAAGACCGTTTTGGTTGTCAGCCGGCGAATTAACTTTCGGGTTCGAGTTTCGAGTTCAAGTGTCGTCACGGGGACGGATCAGGTCGGTAGAACCAGTTTTAAAACCGGTTTCTGGCGAGTCTTTGGCCAGCGTTGGCAGGACGAAGACGAAGCACACAGAGGTTTTGGAACCGCTTCGAGAGCATTCGGCCGCGTGACATCAGGAGGACGTGAGATGGTGGAAGTCATGGCAGTTCAGAAGACCACACCGAGTGAGTTAAAGAAGTTGTACGAAGCGGGTCAGGAAGTGGAGTTGATCGACGTGCGGACTCCGGCCGAGTTTCGCGAAGTGCATGTGGCGTTTGCCCGCAACGTGCCTCTCGACCAGTTGGATCTGCGGCAGGCCAAGGAGGGCGTCGGCCAAGTCGAGGGGCAGCCGTTGTACGTCATCTGTAGATCGGGAAGCCGAGCAGAGAAGGCCTTCCAGGCGTTGATGAATGCGGGCTTATCGGCCGTGTACAACGTTGAGGGGGGGACGCTGGCCTGCGAGGCGCACGGCCTTCCCCTGGTCCGAGGCAAAAAGACCATCTCGCTGGAACGTCAGGTGCGCATTGCAGCCGGCTCGCTAGTTCTTCTTGGCGTTGCCTTGGGTGCTCTCGTTCATCCGTATGCGTTGGGCTTGGCAGCCTTTGTGGGGGCCGGACTCGTCTTCGCAGGAGTTACCGACACGTGCGGAATGGCCATGGCATTGGCACGGATGCCATGGAACCAGGTGAAAGACGGCAACGGAACCGGCAACGGAGGCCAGTGTGCGGCACCGTCCACGGGCAGTACAACGAAACCGCCTGCCGCGGGGGGATGTTGTTCCGGCTAGGCGTTGCGTGAAACAAGTTCGGGGTCGGTTGAATGCGATTGCGGGCAATGAGTGTGATCCCCACGCTTTCAGGAGATGATTGATGAAGATGAAACAGTACTATCTGGGATGCTTGGCACATGCGTCATACATGATCATGGATGACAAATCACAACTGGCGGCCGTTGTCGACCCGCAACGTGATATTGAACAATATCTGACTGACGCCGAAGCGGGTGGGTACCGAATCGCCTCGGTGTTTCTGACGCACTTTCATGCCGACTTCCTGGCCGGTCACATCGAATTGCGGGACCGAGTCGGGGCTCAGATCTACCTGGGGGCCAAGGCGGAAGCGGAGTATGACTTCGTCCCGCTGAAGGACGGGGACAGTGTCGACTTCGGAGATGTCAAACTGACCGCGCTGGAAACGCCCGGCCACACTCCGGAAGGTATTTCGATTCTGGTTTACGACCTGTCCGTCAGCGACACCCATCCGCATGCGGTTCTGACTGGCGACACGCTGTTTATTGGTGATGTCGGTCGGCCGGATTTGCTGGCGTCGTTGGGAGCGAGTGCCGACGAATTGGCCGAGATGCTTTACGATTCGATTACGCAGAAGCTCGTGACATTGCCGGACGATACTCTGGTCTATCCGGCACATGGGGCCGGATCGTTGTGTGGCAAGAATCTCAGCGACGAGACCGTCTCGACAATTGGAGAGCAGAAGAAACTCAACTATGCCCTGCAACCGATGAGTCGGGAAGAGTTCAAGGCCATCGTCATGGCCGACCAGCCCGATGCTCCGGATTACTTTGCGTACGATGCCATCAAGAATCGGCAGGAACGCGCGACACTTGAGACGACAATGGCCGATTCGGTTCGACCGCTCGAACTGGACGAAATCCTCCGCAGGCAAAACCAGGGGGATCAAATCCTCGATGTGCGCGACGGAAACGCATTCGCGGCCGCTCACTTGCGAGGGGCATTGAACGTCGGCTTGCGCGGCAAGTACGCGACCTGGGCGGGTACACTGCTGGATAAAGAACGGCCGATTGTTGTCATTGCTGAAGACGGGGATGAGAGCGAAGCCATTATGCGGTTGGGGCGAATTGGGTTCGACAATGCCGTCGGGTACTTGAACGAAGGGATGCGGGCTCTTGAGACACGCCCCGATTTAGTCGCCCGTACCGATCGAGTAACGGTTCCCGAGATGAAGAGGCTGCTCGAAAACAGAACCCCACCGGTCGTCGTCGATGTCCGCACAGCAAATGAACGCGAGGGTGGATTTATTCCTGGAAGCATCAACGTGCCGCTGAACGAACTACGCGAACGTGTGGACGACATTCCGCAGGGCCAGCCCTTGCTGCTGCACTGTGAAGGGGGCTACCGGTCCGCTATTGCAGCCAGCTTGCTGCAACAGGCGGGGCGGACCAATTTGCATGAACTGGTGGGGGGCTATCGGGCCTGGGCCATTGCCCAGCAGCCGGAAAAGACCGGCACAGTAAATGGCGTGAAACAGGCAACCTCATAACTGCTGAGAAGAACCTGGGCGGCCCAGTGGCATCTCCAGGCTTCTTGCTCTCCACATGATGGGCTTGATCGGCACCCCTTTCGGGTTCGAGACCGTCACCGCTCCCGAAGACCACGATGCGCACAGCGGACCTTTCCGTGTTGCCATGCCGTTTCTATGATTGCGGAAACCGTGGTTGGTTTGGTGCGAGACATCGGCGCGACGTTCGATGGATGATTTTTGCGAGAGGATCGACGATGAGGCTGAACAGGATCGCTGGCCGCGAAGACGTTCTTCAGCGAGGCGTACTGGCCTTTACTGTAATCGCAGCCATTTTGGCTGTCTCGGCAGTCCGCGCGGACGATTGGCCGCAGTGGATGGGCCCCGATCGTGACGGTCGCTGGCACGAATCCGGCATCATCAAGAAGTTTCCCAAGGAAGGTTTGAACGTCTTGTGGCGAAGCCCCGTCGCTGGCGGATACTCTGGGCCGGCAGTGGCAGCCGGTCGGGTCTACGTGGCCGATTTTCGCGTTGGCAAAGGAACCCCCACCAACGATCCTGGGACACGTGCCGAACTCGAAGGGCAGGAACGCCTGATCTGTCTTGATGCGGAATCAGGCCGCGAGATGTGGACCTACGCCCACGATTGCACGTACGCGCTGTCCTACCCGGCTGGTCCCCGGGCGACGCCGACGGTCGATGATGGGAAGGTGTACTTTCTTGGCGCAGAAGGCCATCTGGCCTGTGTCGATGCGGCAACAGGCAAGCCCGATTGGACGCGGGAACTGAAGCCAGACTTCGGAATTCAATCTCCCATTTGGGGCTTTTCTGGTCATCCTCTGGTTGAGGGTGCTTTGCTCTACTGTCTGGTCGGTGGGGATGGCAGTGTTGCCGTCGCATTTGACAAGAAGTCCGGAGCCGAGCGCTGGCGGGCCTTGTCGGCCAGCGAACCCGGATACGCGCCACCGACGATGATCGAACTGGGCGGCAAACGGCAGCTGTTGGTCTGGGACGCCGACGCGCTCAACAGCCTCGATCCGCAAACCGGAAAAGTGAACTGGTCCCAGCCTCTCAAACCGGACTATGGAATGTCCATTATGGCACCGCGACTTTCTGGCAACCTGCTTTTCGCAAGCGGGATCGGACAGGTCGGAGCGGTGTTTGAACTCTCCACTGCTCCGTTGTCAGCCGAGAAGGTTTGGCAGGGCAACATCAAAAACGCGCTGTATGCGGCGAACAGCACGCCAATCATCGAAGACGGCGTCATTGACGGTGTCGACTGTCGACCGGGTGCGCTGCGGGCGGTCGAACTCAAGTCGGGGGATCGGCTGTGGGAATCCTACGGCCCCACGACAGGCGGCCGTCGGGCCGCGCACGGGACGGCCTTTTTGGTGAGACATGATCGCGGTGATTACTTTCTATTTTCCGAGACAGGCGATCTCGTACATGCCCGGCTGACACCGGACCGCTACGAGGAACTGGGCCGGTTTCATGTCCTCGAACCGACGAACGAAGCCTTCGGGCGGAGTGTGGTCTGGAGCCATCCGGCATTTGCCGAGCGATCGGTCTTCGCCCGCAACGACAAAGAAATTGTCCGCGTGTCACTGGCAGAAAAGTAGATTGTCGGAGCAGACTGTCCTTGCGGTTTGCACCGTTTGCCAGCACAAAGAACTCGCCGACGGTGCGAACGATCGGTTATACTCGGGCAAGCTTCGTAAGCCGTTTCAAGTAGGTACATCGCGTCACATTTCCCAATGCGACCGGGAGACGAGACCGCCAACCGCCAATCTTGAAACGAACGGATGAAGTCTGCTCAGGCCCCTGGGGGATCGGATTGTTCGCCCCGGGGGATATCCTGCCCGCCCAAGCACCGCGCGAAACAGGTTTCCCTCCCGATGGATGCAGCGTTCCCGAGTTGGATGTCCCGCGTCGCAGGTCTCGCTGCGGTGGTCGCCTTCATGTTGACTTCCCCGCTGGATGCGGACGAGATTAACTTCGATCGGGACATCCGGCCGATTCTGTCCGACAAGTGTTTTCACTGTCATGGTCCCGACCAGAAAACGCGTGAAGCTGACCTCCGCCTGGACACACGGGCTGGTGCCATGGGGAACGACGATGCCACCGGCGCTGTGATTCCGGGAAAACCAGACGACAGCGAATTGTGGCGGCGAGTCTCCTCGCGGGATGCTTCCGAGCAGATGCCGCCAGCGGATTCGGGCCGAAGTTTGTCCGACGCCGAACGTGATCTGCTGCGGCGCTGGATCGCCGAAGGAGCCCCCTGGACAGAACATTGGGCGTTCGTTCCGCCCGGGTCCCCTCCCCTGCCCTCGGTGAAGCAGGAATCCTGGTCTCGGACGCCGGTTGACCGGTTCATCCTCGCCCGGATCGAGCAGGCCGGTTTGCGGCCCTCTCCGGAAGCCTCCAAAGAGACTCTGATTCGGCGGGTGACAATCGATCTGACCGGACTGCCACCAACAATAGACGAGATCGACGCTTTTCTGGCGGACAATTCTCCGGCTGCCTACGACAAGGTCGTCGACCGTCTGCTGGCGTCACCCCGATATGGTGAGCGAATGGTCTGGGACTGGCTGGACGCGGCCCGGTACGCCGATTCGAATGGCTACCAGGGGGATCCGGAACGGACAATGTGGCCTTGGCGGGACTGGGTCATTCGCGCATTGAACGACAATATGCCGTTCGATCAGTTCACGATCGAGCAAATCGCCGGGGATCGACTTCCAGATGCCACACTCGAGCAGGTCGTTGCCACCGGCTTCAATCGCAATCACATGTTCAACGGTGAAGGCGGCCGAATCGCCGAAGAGACCCGTGTCGAGAATGTGATGGATCGGGCGGAGACGACAGCCACGGTTTGGTTGGGCATGACACTGGGGTGTGCTCGATGTCACGACCATAAGTACGACCCGATCACGCAGCGGGACTACTACCGCTTCTACGCCTTCTTCAACAATACGTCAGAAAACGGAGGCGCCAGCGGGTCGGCCCGTCGTGGGCAGATCGAACCACTCGTGGCTGTTCCGTCGCCGGAGGAGAGCCAGAAACTGGCGCCTCTCCAGGAAGAGCGGGCGAAGCTGCTCAAGACACTGCAAGAAAGCGAAGACCGGTTGAAAGTCCCTGCGGCGAGCGCGCACAACGATCCCACGGACGCAGGGAAGAAAAACGCCTCTGGGGCGGCGGCACCGGCCGAGGCGACGAAACCATCTGCCGACAAATCGGTCGACAAGCCAGCGGAAGCAAAACGGGCTACCATTTCGGAAGAGACCGGGAAAAACCTGGCTATCGCTGTCGAAAAGCGTTCGACAGAGCAACTCAAACAGTTGTCCGAGGTGTTTCGTGCCGAGTTCCCCGAGTATGCCAAGCAACTCGACCAGTGGCAACAAGTGACCGGTCGCATCAAATCTGTTGAGTCCGGTATCCCCAAGGTCATGGTGATGGACACTCTGCCGTCCCCCCGTACAACACACATCCTTGTCCGCGGTGCCTACAATCAAACAGCCGAAGAAGTCACGTCGGGGTGGCCCGCCATCTTCGAACGGAAGGAGGTTCCGTCCGATCCGGATCGGTTGGATCTGGCCCGCTGGCTGGTTTCGCCCGAGAATCCCCTGACGGCACGTGTCACGGTGAACCGATATTGGCAGCTCTTCTTCGGTCGTGGTTTGGTCAAGACGCCCGAGGACTTTGGCGTCCAGGGAGAAAAACCCTCTCATCCGCAACTGCTCGACTGGCTCGCAAGCCGTTTCGTCGAATCGGGTTGGGACGTCAAACAGATGCATCGACTGCTCGTGACCTCCGCTGTTTATCGGCAGTCGTCGAAACTGAGCCCCGAACTGCTGCAACGCGATCCGGAGAATGTGCTGCTGGCCCGGGCACCGCGATATCGCTGGCCTTCGTGGATTCTGCGGGATCAGGCCTTGGCCGCCAGTGGCTTGCTGGTGGAGCGTCTCGGTGGTCCGCCCGTCATGCCCTACCAGCCAAGCGGTCTGTGGGCGGAGGCGACGTTCGGGAAGAAGAAGTATGTGCAGGATCACGGCGAGGCGCTCTACCGTCGCAGCGTTTACACGTTCTGGCGGCGGATCATCGGCCCACCCGTGTTTTTCGATTCGGCCAGTCGGCAGACATGCGCCGTCAAGCAGACACGAACAAACACTCCACTGCACGCACTCACGACATTAAACGACGTGACATTTGTCGAATCGGCTCGCAAATTGGCGGAAGTGGTTTTGCAGAACTCGCGAGAGAGCACTGACGCTGCGCTTGCACTCGCATTCCGGCGGACGACCTCACGCCACCCCAGTTCCCGAGAGAAGGAACTACTGAAGCAGGCCTTCGAGAACGCTCGCCAGAATCTGGCCGGTCAGTCTGAGCGGATTCAGCAGCTCCTTGGTGTGGGCGAATCTGCTCGGGACGAAAAACTCAATGCGGAGCAGCATGCGGCCATGACAAGTGTTTGCCTGTTGCTCCTGAATCTCGACGAGACACTCTCCAAGCAATAGCAATAATGAGTGCTTCCATGATGACTCCCATCGAACAATTTCGGACACTCCAGACTCGGCGGCAGTTTTTCGGCCGTAGTGGAGTGGCCTTGGGTATACCGGCATTGGCATCGCTGCTGCAACAGGAGACGGCAGGTAGCGGTCAGTCCGGTGACAATATCGCTGGTCGGCTGTCCGGTGTCCCTGGGCTCGCCGGTCTGCCGCATATTGCCCCGAAAGCAAAGCGGGTCATCTATCTATTTCAAAATGGCGCACCGTCGCATGTCGACCTGTTTGACTACAAACCAATGTTGACAGAATGGCGTGGGAAGGAAATTCCGGATGAAATTCGCGGTGGCCAACGCCTGAGCACCATGACCCAGGGGCAGACCTCGAAACCCTGCTTGCCGGAGATCACGAAGTTCTCGCAGCACGGAGAGTCGGGCGCGTGGCTGTCAGACTTTACGCCACACATGGCGGCGATTGCCGACAAACTCTGTTTTGTGAAGTCAATGCACACGGAGCAGGTCAATCACGCGCCGGCCATCACGTTCTTTATGACCGGGGCCGAACAGGCCGGCCGGCCGAGCATGGGGGCGTGGCTCACCTACGGCCTGGGCTGCGAGACCGCTGAGCTCCCCTCGTTTGTTGTGATGACATCACGCGATAAAGAAGCCAGCTGCGGGCAGATCTTTTACGACTTCTACTGGGGCAGCGGGTTTCTGCAAACCAAGCTTCAAGGGGTCAAGTTCCGCGGGGACGGCGATCCTGTTCTCTATCTTTCCAATCCGCCCGGCATGGATCAGCGACTGAAGCGAAAACTGTTGGACGATTTGGCTCGTTTCAACGAACTGCAATTGCAGGAATACCGCGATCCGGAGATCGCCACCCGGATCGCTCAATACGAGATGGCGTACCGAATGCAGTCTTCCGTGCCGGAACTGATTGACTTTTCCACCGAGCCGAAGCATGTCCTGGAGATGTATGGACCCGACGTCAGCCGGCAAGGCTCGTTCGCGTACAACTGCCTCGTGGCCCGCCGGCTGGCCGAACGAGGTGTTCGCTTCGTGCAATTAATGCACGCCGGCTGGGATCAGCACCGCAATTTGAATACGCAGCTAAAGATTCAGTGCACCGACACCGACGCGCCCGCTGCCGCATTGGTGAAGGACCTCGAACAGCGGGGGCTGCTGGACGAGACGCTCGTCATCTGGGGAGGTGAGTTCGGCCGAACACCGTTCCTGCAGGGGGAAATCAACAATAC
>CALJUK010000520.1 GCA_937975745.1 uncultured Planctomycetaceae bacterium
CGCAGGTCCGATGCCAGCCATTGCAACTGCTGTTCTCCGAACTCGCCGACGTACCCGCGAGGCTCCTTGTTCTCGTCGACGCCGCGCCAAAGCACGTCGTCCAGTACCACGAAATGCACTGGGCCATGGTCGAACGAGTAGTAGTTCGGGCCGAACACGCGTTCGAAAGTCTCGTCAGACAGCTTGTCGCTCGGCGCGTCGAAATTCAGGTCATGATTGCCGATCACGTTGTACCAGGGAATGCCGATCAACGCGACGGTGCGGTTGTGCTGGTCGAAGATCGCGAGGTCGTCGAACACGATGTCCCCGAGCGTGATCCCGAAGTCCGCATCGAAGCCGACCAGCTCGTTGATGACGTCACGGGCCATGTACTCAAGCTCCGTCTCGTTACGCGCCTGGGGATCGCCAAACATGATCATGCGGAACGTGTCCGGCTCCGCCTGCCTGTGAAGAGGGAAATCGACGGAGTTCGGCAGGGTGCCAGTGGGGCTGACTCCGTCGTAACGGGTGGCGGGCGAGCCTGCTGGCTTGTGGGTGTAGTAGAAACGGGGCAGTTTGAATTCGGGATCGACCGGCGTCATCCAACCGCGGGGTTTCACGACGAAGATCGTCGTATCATCATCGACAGGAATTCGGTAGCGACCCTTGTCATCGGTTATGACGACGTCGCGCTGAATGGACACGCGAACGTCCGGCACGCCCGATTCCCCAGCGTCCCGTTTGCCGTTTCGGTTCTCGTCATGAAACACGACCCCAGTAGCCGTCGCGGCCAGCGGATCGCTCGGACCAGTTACGACGACAAGCGTCACCACCAAGTAAGTAAAAACAGAACACTTCATTTGTCATCTCCCGGGTTTTGAACAGGGCATCATAGCCGGGACGCCGGGAGAAGAGAACGGCGCGGCAACACGAAACCGACGGGTGTCAAAACAGCGTCAAAGACGCGACGATCAACCAGAACATCATCCACATCTTCATTTCACGACCGCTTCCCATCAAGAATCACTCCTGGATTACATCGGATTGAATGACTGCTCTACCGGCCTCTGAGCGTCTTGTAATGGCGGAGCGAGCAGCAGTTTGTCTTTGCCGAAGCGTGTTCTCGATGCTATCCCCTGAAGGCCCCCTCGACTGTAATGCAGGTGAGAATCATAATAACACGCTTGCAGGGTGCGAGGTAGCCGACGTCTTCGCTTGAACCGCTGTTTTTGCTTGGTTGTCCAGACAACTGTTGAGTGAGGAGGCGTGCGCATGAATCGTCCGATTTTTCTCATCACGATATTCTTCGCGCCGCTCGCCGGGGTGGTCGGTGGCTGTGCCCCGACGCTTGCATCCGGCGAAACGATAGCCGAGGTCCGCAAGCAGGATGGCCTTCCTACACTTTGCATTAACAACAAGCCCATAGCCCCCGTCGCCCTGATCCCTATTGGAAATTTCCCAACCGACGTGTGCCGCGAGTTCGGCGAAGCCGGTGTCCACATTTACAGCCATATCATCTGGAACTGGCGAGACGTTCGCCCCGGAATCAATCAGGGCCTATCCGAAGCCAATCGCTGGTGGCTGGGGCCCGGCAGGTACGACTTCGACAAAGTGGACCGGCGCATCAGGGCGATTATCGCCGGCGATCCAAAGGCGTTGGTGTTCCTGCGCGTGAAGCTCAACCCGCCAGACTGGTGGATTGACGCTCATCCGGACGAGTTGCTCCATTACCATGATGGCAGCCGCGGCCCTCAGCATTCCATGGCTTCGCTGGTCTGGGAGGAGACCTATGAGCGCATGCTCCGCGACCTCATCGGGCATATCGAATCCAGCGACTACGCAGACCACATCATCGGTTATCAACCGGCGGGCGGGAAAACGAGTGAGTGGCTCCTCTACTATCGCAGAGACCACACCGATGTGATTGACTACAGCCCGGCTGCACGCAAACGGTTCCGGGCTTGGCTGAGTGATCGTTATGCGGGAGATGTAGATGAACTCCGACGGGCTTGGCACGACGAGACGGTTGCGTTCTCAACAGCGCAACCGCCGCCACCCGATCTGCGATACGACTCCGAGTACGGGCTCTTTCGAGATCCGGGACGTGCTCAGCCCGCGATGGACTATCACAGGTTCCTGAGTGATATCACGGCGCACAACATCATTCGCAGTTGTCGGATCTGCAAAGAGGAGACGCAAGGACGCAAGATCACGGGCGTCTTCTACGGTTACATGCTCCACTGGGCCCACACACGCGTGTTGCTGGCCAATGAAGGGCAGCTCGGTCTCAGGCAAATCCTTGAGTCGCCCTATGTGGATTTTCTTACAAGTCCGCCACAGTACGAGGCTCGCCGTCCTGGCGACCCGGGGCTGTTTCAGTCCGGCTATTTCGGCAGCTACCGTCTGCATGGCAAGCTCTTCTGGCAAGAGGCCGACATCCGAACACATCTTGCCCCCAAGCCTGTTCACTATAGTGCCGCTAATCTTGAGGAAACACGCTCGCTGATGACTCGGCAATTGGGCTACGCACTCACCGAGATGAACGGACTATGGTGGTTCACCTTG
>CALJUK010000521.1 GCA_937975745.1 uncultured Planctomycetaceae bacterium
AAGAAGTGCGCCGGGCGTGGGGTCAACGTCCGGCTCGGAATGCAATGCCGGGGCGCCCGCGTCGATCCAGTCCGCAATGACTCGAATCTGCGCCGCTGTCAGCTTCTGCTCGTCACCCGGGGGCATCGTGCCCGAGTCGACATATTGAAACAATAGACTTTCGTCGTGCTTCCCCGGAACAATCGCAGCACCCGATTCGCCTCCAGAAACCACCATCCGCCGCATCCGAAGGTCCAGCCCGCCGGAGAGTTCCTTTTCCTCACCGTGACAGTGGAAACAGTACGCCTTCAGAATCGGCCGCACATCCTTTTCGTAGGTGGGGCCCTCGACGGTCGACTTGTCCGCCAGGTCCGCAGCCAGAGTACTCCCGACAGAGAGCGTCGCGACAGCAATCAGCAATACCGCCCACCGGATTGTTTCGCCAAAGTTTCTCAACAGGTGTCTCTGCAAGAGGTGTGATCGCATCATTCTCTTTCTCGGACAGTCAGCGACCGTGGCAGGAGATCGATGTCTCAAACGGCCTGCTTCCACGCGCGGGCGACAACCCTTGGCCTGCTGTCTGATTTCATCGGCAGATTCAACAAGGGTGAATTTGACAATATGGGTCGAATAATATGGATCGAATAGCAAGGATCGAACGAGTGCGAACGAATCCAACATGGGGGGGCCAAGGCTGGACGGCCAGCGACCAACACCTGGGCGGTCGGCGAGGCGAATGAGCCATTATACCATGGTCATTTGCCGTGCCTACCCGTTTCCGGGAAAACGTCAGATTCTCGGAAACCAAGTGTGGAAAGAACTTGCGTCTCCGGTGATGCCTTTCCGGACCGTCGCCGTCACTGGACGAGAGGGACCCACCCATTAGAATGGGCTCCTGACCTGAAACGATGGGCGTGCTGCTGCGCCACCAGTGAGGTCGCTGCTTTCACAAACAACAACCTGCTGGAGACGACCGAGCTTCGCCTCTGCGAGAGCTTGACGAAACGGGTTCGCTGACCGCTCCTCTCGGTCGATTCCCGATGACTGACATCTTCCAACTGATCGGTGAAACTGATGAGTACACACTTGGTGCTGATTGGCGGCGTTTGGCGGCCATCTGACAGCGTTTCGACATTCCGCGCAATCAATCCGCAAACAGGGACGGAAATCCCCGAGGATTATCCCGTCAGTTCGTGGAACGATGTTGATGCGACATTACAGGCCGCCGCGGATGCAGCCGCTGCAGTCCGGGGCTGGTCGAGTGATCGCTTCGCCGATTTTCTGGAAGCCAACGCTGCGGCGATCGAAAGCCGAGCCGACCAGTTGGTCGAAATGGCCCATACTGAGACAGCGCTGCCGGTTTCACCGCGGCTCAAAGATGTCGAACTCCCCCGCACGACGGGGCAACTTCGCCAGGCAGCCGCAGCCGCGCGGGACGGTTCGTGGGTGAATGCGACAATCGATACACAGGCCTGCATTCGTGCGATGTACCGCCCCATCTGCCCCGTGGCCGGTTTCGGACCGAACAACTTTCCCTGCGCATTCAACGGTGCCGCCGGTGGTGACTACGCTGCTGCAATCGCCGCTGGAAACCCCGTCATTGCCAAGGGGCATACCTCGCATCCAGGGACAAGCCGCCTGCTGGCCGAGGCGGCCCAGGAAGCGGCTGGGGCGACCGGCATGCCCGCCGGTTGGGTGCAAATGATCTATCGCACCCAGCATTCCGACGGGCTCAAATTGGCAGCCGACCCCCGCCTGGCAGCGATCGGTTACACGGGAGCCCGCAACGCGGGGCTGGCACTCAAGGAAGTGGCCGACAAACACGGGAAGCCAATCTATCTGGAACTTTCCAGCATTAACCCTGTCTTCGTCCTGCCGGGAGTCCTGGCTGAACGCAGCGAGGCGCTGGCCGACGAGTTCAGCGGCAGCTGCCTGATGGGAACTGGCCAGTTCTGCACCAATCCGGGGATCGTGGTTCTGCCCGCCACCAAGGCAGGCGAGACCTTTCGGGATCAGATTGTCGCGCGATTCGAACAGGCTGCAACCGGCACGATGCTGGGAGAACGTGTGCGGGAGAGTTTCCTCGAAGGGGTCCAGCACCTACAGCAGGCGGGTGCGGAACTGCTGACCGGTGGAACGTCTACCGACGAAGACCGTGTGACCTGCGCCAACACTGT
>CALJUK010000522.1 GCA_937975745.1 uncultured Planctomycetaceae bacterium
GCGGACTGGCAAGTTCGTTTCTTTGTCGATGTAAAGCCGCGTCTTGCAGAACTTGAGCCCTGGCAATTCTTTCGGGTGCGTTGTGGCAATGACTTTGCAGTCCCGATCACCCAGCTTGGCGTTGGGGTAGTATGTCACTTCACAGCGACTGATTCTCTCTTCGCTTTTCCATTGCTCCAGGACGGTGGCCATCATCTGGTGCATGCCGATCTTGGTGACCGGGTAACGGCATTCGGCCATCGCCTCGGTGCAGACCGGATCAAACGCGAGAGTCCCGGCCAAACCTTTCAGTCCTGTTTCGTGGGCCAACAGCTTATTGTTGAACTTGCCGTCAACATACAGCACTTCACGCCCGGCGTAGGGGTCGATGTACTTCATGTAAACACTGAACGGCTCGTGACGGTACTTCAGCACCATCTTATGGCTGAGAAGTTTTCGGCCATGGCGTTCGCGCTTGTGAAAGATGCATTCGTAGTCACTTAACGCTTCGCTGGCCTGCAGCGACTGCTCAGCCATGTGAATGGCCGCCCTGAAGGCGGCGTCCGATTCCACAGAAGAACCGTTTTGAACGGTCGGCTCTGCCCCCCAGGCGGGAGTGGAATCCGTCAACGCCCCGGTTGCAGCCGCGGTGACGATGGCCGCGAATGTGGCCATACCGGCCGTCATGCGGAAGAAGGACCGGCGACAAAGCGTACGATGGGAACAGACAATAAAGAGAGTGTGCACGTTCATGATTGTTCTTTCCTCGACTGGCATATCCGCCGGCAGAAACCAAGTTCCTGCGGGCGTTCGCCCAACTCCATAATGCGAGGTCACCTGCGGAGGCGGTTGGCCTGCGTCCGACAAGTTCCGATCCATCAGCCGTTCGCTCCCGTTCCCCCGACAGGCTGGTTCGGTTTTCATACGAACCATCGTGGTGGATGGAATGATGTTTCGAAGTCCTTGTTCAAAACAGGTTCCGTTCGGGATTGGCGGCCAGCCGGTGAGCGATGCGGCGCAAAGCCCTGCCAGCCATGCGGACCGGGCGACCGCATGTTCTCGTCGCTATTGGCTATTTCGTCAAGTCGACTTCGGCAACATCAGCCGATTATTGCCACTCTGCATGACCTGACGTGCAGTAGATGCCCGTGGACCGGCCGTCAATGTCGTTGTTGGCGTCGATTGATCACACGACAGCAGGGAATTGGGGGATCGAGGCTTCCGCCAGCTGCCCGCAAGCGGAACAGTCCCCCTCGTTCTCGCTCGGATTCGTGCGAGGCTGGCATGCTGGATTGACGAGAACAGAGATCATTCGTCGGTGCAAACGAAAAGACCCCGCGGGTCGATGCAGCCTCGTTGACTTTTCAGCCAGCGGGGAAACATCGACACGCGGGGCGGATGATTTGTCTGGATGCGAGCGGTGGACGGCGTCCGTGACGTTCGGCCCACTCGCTGTAAAAGCGCCGATTAGGGGCTGGTCGGAATCTTCGCGACGTCGTCTTCCAGGTCGTTCAACTTGGAATAGTTGATGCCAGCCAGGGTTACGCCAGTGATGGCGGCACCCAGTGTTGTCAGCGTAACGAAGTCGACGCCGCCAAACTGGCCACGGACAACCTGCTGGCCCGTCACCAGAACAGCAGCCGGACGAGCCGACGGCGGAGCGGTTTCGGGGGCCCACACGCGGTAGATGCTCTGATCTTGTCCGGCTGCGACCTGGTAGACACCAGCACGCAGATTGGTGACGGCGTAGCGTCCATTGCTGTCAGTCACGACCTGGGCAACCTGCTGGGTTCCCTGGCGCATTGTCACGACAGCACCTTCGACGGCTGATCCATCAGCCTTCACGACGGCACCCGTCATTGTTCCACCATTGGTCAAGGCGACGTCGATGATGGCCGGCGCAGCCACAGCTTTTGGCTGCGGCAAAACTTGCGGGGCTTCAGCGAACGCGCCCGATTGGGGCAGCATCGTTCCCAAGCAGGCCAAACCGACGGCGGCCCGCCGCACAATCCGAAACGTCCTCATTCTGTTCTCCTCGAACTCTTTCCCTGAGTCTGGTCTTGTCCCTGGAACACAACTACTGCCAACATCAGAGGTACTGACAGAATCAGAGTTTGTGCATCCCCCATTGATTCCCTGAATGTGTTGCCGTCGATCAATACACAGCACCGCGCGGCAGGCACCGATCAACCGGTTGTGGTTGGCTCGCTGTCGTTGAACGCGATGGAATGTCGGCTCGGTGGGGCAGATGTTTGTTGCCACCCTACGAGACGGCATCGCTGCTTTGACCGATTCATACGGTCTATCGTCGAGTGGTGTACGCAGACTTCAGTCCGACGGGGACCCTTAGTCCGAATTTTCCGGGGATTTCGGCTCTCCGGTCCGGGGACTGGTCCTATCTTGCCGGTCGGCGGGAACAAATATACATTATTGGCGTTTTACGGAAGCGAGCGGAGATGATCGGAAATCCGCTCCTCGTAATTGGGAACGGCGACCGCCAACCGCTCGCTCAACCGTCCGGGAGCCTGACCGGCGGAAAT
>CALJUK010000523.1 GCA_937975745.1 uncultured Planctomycetaceae bacterium
CTTTGTGATACTGAGTGCAGCGATAGTACATGTACTCCCGCTCGCCGCTCTTCGTCATCTTGGACTTCCGCTCGCCGGTGATCGGTGAGCCGCAGTGCCCGCATTCGATCAGATCGCTGGCGTAGGTCAGTGTTCCCGTGCCGCATGTGCCAAGGGGCTGGAGCGGCAACCTGCCAGTCTTGTGGTGGTCAGGGAAGCGTCGAAGACGTGCGGTACGTGCGTAGCCAACGCCATTGCAAGGGGATGCTGATTCTTGGGCAAATTTGCAAAGGAGGTTACACCGGCTCCGGCGAGGTCTGCTCAAAATGCAACGGAACCGGAATCGAGATCATCAATGCCCCCGAATCGTTTCTGGCACCGTGCCCAGACTGTGACTCGACCGGCCAGCGGGCGTGTCAGGGTTGCGATGGGCACGGGACAATCGAGTGCATGGAGTGCGACATGACGGGCGTTACCACCTGTCAGACCTGCGACGGGAAGGGGCAGGCCGTTGAGTACGGAGTGATCTGCCAGAATCAGGAAGTCGAAGTCGATGAGGGTCCGTTCAACCCGAAGGGAATCTCGTTCGACATCCTGAAGGGACTCCAAGGACGCGACTTCCAACTGCATCACGAATAGGAAGGTTACTTCCAAAGCGCCAAGGATGCTGACTCCTCGCTCTCGGAGTTTGCGACCGCCATTGAGGAGCAACTCCAACGGTCTACTTCTCGAACGAGTGAAGCACGGCGAATCGTCCGTCACAAGCTGACCGTCTTGCAGGCATTCGTCACGCATGTTCGCTACATCTTCGAAGGGGTGGAGTACGAAGCGTGGCTGCCCGGAAACGGCGATTGCGTTATTGCCCAAAGAGCCCGATGACGATCCAGATCGACCGACTTGTGGGCGAAGCTCTCACTCTGTGGAACGAGGGAAAGCGTCACGCTGCGGCGCTGACACTCAGGCGGGCCTTGGAAGTGGCCATGAGCAACGATGAATGTCGGCAGGCGTTTGTCCGGCACGCAGACTCCATTCCAGCGCAACTCGCCCAGAAAGCTCCGACTGCTCGACCGATCTGGGAACCGATTGTGATCTGGGGGGCTTGGCCCGCTGGATTCTTTCTGGGTGGAGCACTTTTTGAGATCACAGGCATCGACTCCATGCTGGGGATTGGAAGCCTCGGTGGGCTGGTCGTCGCAATTTGGGCATGGGTCAAGCGGACCAAGCCGCTTCCGCTTGAAAATGAGCAGTCGTCCCAGAAACCCTCTGGTCAGCGGAAATCGAAGGATTCGTCGAGAAAGAAGTCAAAGGGTGGTCCATCGAGAGGCATTCCTGTGAAGAAGAAGGGAGGTGGATCATGAGTGGAAACCGTCGAACTCCAAAATCCACGATCCTCGGTCGCTTCGGGATTCTCGGAGCGTCCATCGGCGTGACCATTTTCTACATTGCCACGGCGGCTGGTCTCGCCGTCACCATCGGCCCGTTCCTCATCGGGGGACTCGTCGGCATCGGACTGCTGGTGTTGTTCGTGTGGGGCGGGACGAACCTGATCGCTCTGCTGTTCATGGGGAACGATCCCGAGTACCGAGCATGGCGGCGTGAGGGGGGCGATCCCTATTTCGACAACCTTCCACCGCCGTTCAACACCGACTCGAACACGCAACGAGACGGCGGGCTGGCCGAGCCAGAGTACGAGGGCTTCGTGCCGCCTGACGATTGGGTGCATCAGTGCCCGAAATGTGGAGCACGCTGGGAGCACGCAGTCGGCGTCTGTTGGAATTGCAACTACGGCAGCGACATGGCGCAATGCGCCGGCTGCGGAGAGTTCGTCAAGGAACCGAACCCCGGTGATTTCGAGACCTGCGGCGTGATCTGCCCACACTGCTCCTGCGTCATTCGGTTGACGTGATGATGCACGTCCTTTTATTTCCTCGCCGAAACCTCGGACATCGAAGATGAATAGCGTGCCGAAAGTCTTTCCGTCTCTGTGACGCACATCATCTGAAATGAGTGTGGTAAAGGTGGGGCAGTTATCAGGTCGTCGCTCACAGAATCTCCCACAAGGCAGTCGCAATCAAGTTCTTGATCTACGTCGCAATCGCTTCAAAACCACAGGTCAAAACGGCCAGCACAGCGGAATCAAGCAGATCGCCACGATCCACAGCAGCAAATTCAATGGCGCACCGATTCGCAGGAAGTCCGTGAATCGGTAGCCACCCGGCCCGTAGACCATCATGTTCGTCTGGTAGCCAATCGGCGTCATGAAGCTGGCCGACGCCGAGAGAACCAGTGCCATCAGGAACGGTCGTGGGTCGGCGTCGTAGAGTCGGGCCGTTTCGAGGCAGAACGGAAACAGCAATACTGCCGCCGCATTGTTGGTGATGAGTTCGGTCAAGATTGATCCCAAGAGGTAGATCACCGCCAGCGCCGCAATCGGCCCCCATGCCTGAGTCGCATCAACGAGGGCTGTCGCAATGGCGGTGGCCGCCCCGGAGTTTTGCAGCGCCGTACCGACACCGAACGCGGCCGCAATCGTCACGAGC
>CALJUK010000524.1 GCA_937975745.1 uncultured Planctomycetaceae bacterium
AGGCACGCTACACGCCCGTCAAGAAGCGGACCGCCGAGCAACAACAACTGCTTAAGAAGTTCCCCAGTCTGAATGTTTCGGCTGGCTCGCTGTACCTGTACGACCAAAAAGCCGCCAACGAACTGAAAAAGATGGCCGACGAGGCCAAGAAAATTAGGGATACGAAGCCCGAGGAAGGCTTCATTCGTGCATTGACGGAGCAACACGGGAATCTGCCGGAGAGCTTTCTGTTCCATCGAGGCGATCACGAGCAACCCAAGCAGCAGCTTGCCCCCGCCGGTCTCTCAATCGTTTCCGAAACGTCCGATTTGCCGGAAATTCCAGTCGACGACGCGTCCTTGCCCACGTCCGGCCGCCGGCTCGCCTTCGCGCGGCGATTGACCAATCCCAACCATCCCCTGACAGCACGGGTGCTGGTCAACCGTATTTGGATGCATCACTTCGGCCGCGGGATTGTCTCGACACCGGGCGACTTCGGCTTTCTGGGAAGTCCTCCCACGCATCCAGAATTGCTGGACTGGCTGGCCAGTGAATTCGTCTCCAGCGGCTGGAGCGTGAAGCACATCCATCGCCTGATGCTGAACTGCGAGACCTACCAGCAAAGCGTGTTGGCGGATCCACAGGCGATGGCTGCCGACCCGGACAACGAATGGTATGGACGGGCCCCACTCAAGCGTTTGGAAGCAGAAGCGCTTCGCGATTCGATGCGGGCAATGGGCGGCGTTGTCAACAACAAGACACATGGGCCTCCGGCCCCGGTCATGGCCGACCGAGTTGGACGGGGGGTTCTGGGAATCGAGAACCTCAACGCCGGGCGACCGGGCGACGTACTTGACATGAAGGGGGACGAGTACCGCCGCAGTGTCTACGTGCAGGTTCGCCGCAGCCGTCCGCTGGCCTCACTCGACACGTTCGATTGGCCCCGGATGTCACCCAACTGTGTCAAGCGGTCGGCGTCGACTGTGGCGCCGCAGTCGTTGATGATGCTTAACAGCGACTTCATGCTGAAAACGGCCCGGCAGTTCTCAGCCCGGCTCCGCGAGGCCGTCCCGGATGACCAGCCCGACGAGCGGGTTCGCCATCTGTGGGAACTGGTTTACTCGCGACAGCCGACCGAATCGGAACTCGCCTCTGCTCGGCAGTTTCTGATCGATCAAGCGTCGAATTTTCAGGCGCAGGCGGGCTTTCCCAAGAATGCCGTACTGGAAAGCGAGAAGGCGGGCAAAGACGATCCGACCGCCACCATCACGCCAGAGAGTGAAGCGCTGGCGATTCTCTGCCAGATGGTTCTCTCTTCCAACGAATTTTTGTACGTCGACTAAATTCACTCCCGCACCGGCCCTGCTGGTCTTGGCAGCGTGGAATTGAACCAGTCGATCGCCTCTCATATCAGCGAGTCGAACTATGCGACAACACAACTGTCACCCGCGACGCCACTTCCTGGCAAGTTCTGCCTTGGGTCTCAGCAACGTCGCTTTGGCCTGGTTGCTCAACCGAGAGCAGGCTTTTGCACAGCGTTCTCGCCCCGAATTAGAGCCCCGACCGCAGACGACCGACCCGCGATCGCCGCGCAGTGTTCCAAAGGCCAAATCGATGATCTCCCTGTGGATGCAGGGGGGCCCCAGCCAGTTGGACCTGTTCGATCCCAAACCCGAGATGGCCAAGTACGATGGCCAGCCCTTTCCGGGCGAGATCAAGTACGACAACGCCGCCCAGGCCAGTTCCAAGGTGTTTCACAGTCCCTGGAAATTTTCGCCCCGCGGTGAGTGTGGCATGGAACTGTCCGAGTTATTGCCGCACCTCGGAGACATCGCCGACAACATCTGTCTAATCCGCTCGATGCACACGGGTGTGAACAACCACGGCCAATCGATTCGCGCTCTGCAGACGGGGCGGATTCTTGAAGGTCGGGCCGCCCTGGGAAGCTGGTTCACTTACGCGCTCGGAACCGAAGCCGACAACCTCCCCGCGTTCGTGGCGCTGATTGACCCGGGCCAATTGCCTGTCCTCGGCGTTGAGAACTGGGCGAATGGGTTTCTGCCGGCCGCCTACCAGGGAACCGTCGTTCGCCCGCAAGAACCGCGTATCCTGGACCTCACCCCGGCTGCTCATCTGACCGGGAAACCCCAGGAACGGTCACTGCAGCTCCTGGAGGAACTGAACCGCCGCCATCTGGAACGCTTTCCGGGGGACAGCGAACTCGCGGCCCGCA
>CALJUK010000525.1 GCA_937975745.1 uncultured Planctomycetaceae bacterium
TCACGAACTCGCCGAATTCCGGACTTGCATGCCAGGGGGGCATCCGCCCCTGTCGCACGACTTCGAGGATCATGTCTCCCCAGCCGACGACCTCTTCGTAGTCCGTCAACGAGAACGGAGCAATCTCGCCTGGTCGATGGCATTCGACACAGTGACGAACCAGAATTTTCGCAATCTGGTTGGAGTATGTCACCGGACTGGTTTCATCGGGCTCACGAACGCGGCCGATGAGGCAGCCCATCGGTTCGGTTCGGGGAATGGCAACAGTCCGACCCGCAAGCAGATCTTCGATGGCCAGCCGCAAATCTTGGCGCGTGGGCACGTCCCGAATGACGCCGACCACGTATTGATCGTCTACCCGGCCGCGATAGCGCACGACGCGATTCCGATCCAGCACGACAATTTCCGGAGTCCGTTCGGCTCCCAGAGTATCGGCCAGCTCGTTGCCCAAATCTTTCAACAACGGAAAACCGATTTCCTGGCGGTTTGCAAACGCCTGCAATTCGGTGATGGAATCCTGCCGATTCGACATGATTCCCAGGAACGTCACCCCTTGAGGACCAAGTTCTTCCGCGAGCTTGTTCAATCGGGGAGCATACAGCCGGGCCAGCGGACACTCGGTCCCCAAAAATGCCAACACGACGACGGAACTCTTGTCGTAATCATTCAGCGAGTGCGCCTTGCCGCGAAAGTCCTTCAGCGAGAAGTTCGCCACCGGGCTTACTGATGGGGACGTTTCGTTCGTCTTGTCGGTTGCTTTCGATGTGTCTGTCCCGGAAGCGCCCCACGCGACGTGAGACAATCCGGCCGTCAGGCCGACGACGGCCGTCCACAGCACGACTGTCGGCAACCGGCCACAACGCGACTCAACAGAAGCATTTACACTGTGGAACCGAGCCTTCAGTGAAGAATTCAACGGACGGCTCCTTCTGATTCGAAAGGTTGTCATTCGAAAGGGACGGGGCGTAACTCGAAAGGAACGGGGACTCGCAAAGGAACGACCGCTCGCGAGGAAACCGCGACTCGACTGCCACAACGACGCTTCCGGCACGAATCTCACGACGATGTCGCGGCCGTCAGTTCATACCCGCCCGAACCGCGGCCGGTTCCTGCAAATCTCCGTTGCATTCCGATCCCACGTCTGGTCGCCTGTGTCAGTTGTCAGCCGTGTCAGTTGTCAGCCGAAGCTGTTCCCGGCGGAGGGGCGGAGGCAGCCAAGGGATCGCCGAACGCTTTCTGCGTCGTGAGCATCCGCTCCCGCAGTTTTCCGAGTGTGTCGGCGTGCTCGGGAGACTGAGACAGGTCGGACAGCTCGAACGGGTCCTGCTGCAGGTCGAAGAGTTGTTCCCGCTTCGCCTCGGGATACCAGGCGTACTTCCAGCGGTCGGTCCGGATCATCCGTTGGACGTTGCGAAAATAGGCGAAGCCCAACTCGTGGATCTCTTGTTGATCTCCTTTCAGTACGGGCTGCAGACTCTTCCCCTGGATGTCGGCCGGTGGAGTGAGACCAACAAG
>CALJUK010000526.1 GCA_937975745.1 uncultured Planctomycetaceae bacterium
ACGGAGAGAAGTGAGATTCCGACAACCATTTCGAGCAGCGTGTAAGCGCGGCGTGGAATGGGATGCCACAACAGACGACTTTGCCCGAGTGATTTCTGTCGACGATGATGCGGCGGTCGGGTCGGTCGGCGGAGCACGTTCATGGCGTCGCCTCTGCAGGGGCAAAGTACCAAGCGGACAGACGCAACGGAGCCGCCCATTCCCCGTGGCGATCGCGCCAACGGAGTTCGAGCGTAATTTGACGGGCGGAGTCATCCGGTTCGTCGGTGACAGTCACGGTCCGTTTCAGGTCGACAAGCTGGGGACGCGCGGGCAGGTCCGCCGTTCGTGATTCCAACTGTTGCGAAAGTCCCTCAGCTGTCGCCTCGGGCCAGGGTGTCGCCAGCAGAGCGTCCAATACGTTTTCGGCATGAATCAGCGCGAACTGGCGTTGCTCGGCCGCCGCTCGCTGAGCCGACACGGAAAGGACGACGGCCATGAGAACGGTCGCTGCAACGCCCAGAACACCGAACGCGATGATCAACTCGGCCAGGAGAACACCCCGCCGTCCACGGGTACGGGTGATGCGTGTTCGCGCAGTCCGTGAGGTTGTGTGGAAGATCATTGTCATCACGCGAAATCCGCGACGAGTGTTACAAGAGGAAGAAAATAGGCCACGACGATCGCTCCGACGAGAAGGCCCAACAACACGATGAGGGCCGGCTGGATGTACTCCCTTGCGGTCATCAGCGAGTACGAGCAGCGCCGTTCAATCCTTTCGCTGAGTGTCTCCAACGCCCAGCGCAGGTTGCCAGCACGCTCGGCCGACTGCAGAAAGTCGACTTCGGCTGGCTTGAGAAGCTTCTGCTCGGCAAAGCTCGACCAGCAGTTGTGTCCTTCGCGAATGGCGGTGTCCACAAAGCCGAGACGAGCACGCAACGCGCCCGTCGTTCGTCGTTCAAGGAACGGGCGCAGGCCTTCTTCCAGCGGGAGGCGGGCCTCGACCGCGACAGCCAGAGTCCGCAGAACAGGCGGCAGGAGCATGCGCGGCCACATGCGAGAGAAGAAGCGTTCCCGAGTCTCCCACCAGCCTGTCGAAGTGGACAGTGCCAATGCCGAGAGAGCAAACAGGACGAGCAGCAGCAAGGGATCAACGACGTACCACGCGTTACCAAGCACGTTGGTCACTTCCATTGTTGTTTTGGTGAATGGGGGGAGCTCGGTACCGAAGTCCTCGAAGATCTTCTTGAATTTCGGCAGGAGTTTGTAGCTGATGAAGGAGATGATCGAGAAACTGACGAGTACCATCAGCCACACGTACAGAGCCAACGTCACGGGATTGTAGTTGGCCGGAAACATGCGGACGAAAGCGTTTCGCCGGCGAAGAATACCGTCGAGTGTGCGGGGGAGTTGACCGGCTTTGAGGCCGACGGCCAGTTCGGCCCCTTCCAGCGAAGACATCAGCGGAGAGTTACTGATGACCTCGGACGGGTTCATTCCCCGTTCGAGTTGCTGACTCATCCGTCTGAGTTGGTCGGCCCGTCGTCCGCGGTGGAGATCCGCCAGTTGTGCTATTTCGTCCGGCAGGCTCCGACCACTGTGAAGAGACAGCGAAATTTGCCAGAGACTGAGGAAGTTCTGGTGCATTCCGCCAGCCATCGCGAGCAAGCCGTCCACAACACTGATTGCGACCAACGCCACGACCAGGAGTGGGAAGAACAGTGCCGGCAAGGGAGTATTCTGCGGAGCGATGGTGCACAGCACCAAACCGATCAGCAGCGACAGATAGAAGAAACTGCGACCGTAGTGGGTGGTGCGTTCTGCCCTGCCGGACTCATCGCTGGCCCGTAGCCTCTTCTGCCAAGCCCATGCCAGACAGGAGGCGGCGAACAGGTAAGCCGCGACGACAACGGCCGAGGTGGCCAACTGAACGATGGCTTTCGGGAATCCCAGGCTGACAACAAGTTGCAGCCCTACGAGTCCGACGGCGAGGCTGGCCAGAAACGTCGCAACTGCAACGAATTTGACCAATCCTGCCGTGTGCGGAGCCGGCTCTCGTGTGGTGTAACTCTGTACGACCGATGACAAGATACGGAGCGCGAGCCCAACGCCCAGGAGCGCCAATATCAGCAGGAGAAACACCAGAGAGAAAATGCCTTCGTCTTGCATGGACGAACGAGTCCTGTCAGGTGATCTTTTCGATTCGAGTCTGAGGCACACGGGAAGCCACGTCAGATAAGGGGGCTATCCGAGTGCGTTCAACAATGTCACCATCGGCATGAACAGGGCAATCACAGTCAGTCCGACGGTCAGTCCCACACCGAAGATAATCAGCGGTTCAAGAATCACGAGCATCACCGCATACTGCACGAGCGAACGAGCGTCATCCCGGTGCCC
>CALJUK010000527.1 GCA_937975745.1 uncultured Planctomycetaceae bacterium
TCAGCCCCTAAAACTTCTGTGGAAGCATCCCGTCGGACCGGCATGGTCGTCGTTCGCAATCGTCGGCGATCGGGCCTGGACGCAGGAACAACGTCACGACGAAGAGTCGGTCGTCTGTTACGACGCCAACACCGGCGAGACCGTCTGGGTTCACAGCGACTCCGCCCGACATGAGTCTCCATTAGGAGGTGTGGGCCCCCGCGCCACCCCGACGATTTCGAATGGTCAGGTCTTCACACTGGGAGCGACCGGCATCCTGAACTGCCTGGATGCGCGCAGCGGGGCGAAAGTCTGGTCGCGAAATATTCTCGAAGACGCCGATGCTGGCAATCTTCCCTGGGCAATGGCGGGGTCGCCATTGGTCGATGACCGCATGGTGGTTGTGAATCCGGGAGGCTCGGACGGACGGGGAGTCATTGCCTACGATCGCGACAGCGGCGAAATCCTGTGGACCAGCGGCAATCATCCCGCGGCGTATGCCGGCGCGAAATTCGCCAACATTTTGGGAAATCGGCAGGTGCTGATCTTCAACGGTTTTGGACTGTGCGCATTCGATTCGGAGCAGGGAACGCCGTTGTGGGAGTTCGCCTGGGCGAATTCCGAGCGGATCAACGTCGCCCAGCCAATCGCACTGTCCGAAGATCGCATTTTCATCGCAGCGGGTTACGGCAAGGGAGGGACAGTCGTGACAGTGACGAAGGACGGGGACCAGGTCACAGCCGACAGCGATTGGACCGCGTCCCAAAGCCGGCAGTTGAAACTGAAGTTCAACGACGCCGTCTACCACGACGGATGCGTCTACGGGCTCGACGAAGGAATTCTGACCTGCCTGGACTTAGACACTCGTAAACGCCGTTGGAAGGGAGGCCGCTACGGTTACGGCCAGGTCCTGCTATGCGGCAAAGAATTGCTGGTGCAGACAGAGGAAGGGGAGATGATCGCGTTGGAAGCCAGTCCCGCGGGTCATCAGGAGTTGAGCCGGCAACGGGTTCTCGACGGCAAATGCTGGAATCAGCCCGCCATCGCGCAGGGAAAACTGTTCGTCCGAAACGCCACCGAGGCCGCCTGCTACGAAATCATTCCCCGCTAACCGGCCGGTGTGGTTGCCACGCCTGCTGGCTTACTTCGATGAATGCTGCTGCATCCCGGCTCTCGCCAGCAGACAGGCTGGTCCACCGAGCTGAAACACCCGGCAGATGGGGGGACGCCATTCGTAGTGTCGGCAGACTCGCCGCTCGACGTCGAACCACAGGCATTGCTCCTGCGGTTCTTCCCCCCGGCTGAGACCGCCCAGCGTTTCATCAATCTCCGCAATCAGTTCGTCCGGAAGACCCGCTGGCCGATCGGGATTGGATGTGCCGGGCGGACATCGAGTCGCGTAGATCAGGACCGGGCTGCCAACCCCCTCACAACAGACGCCGCAACCATCGCATGAGGTCGGCGCAAGTTCGGGGAGCTGAAATTCCGGTCGCTGCGGCCGTGTGATCGTGCCGTCCTCCCCGGTTTCATAGGGATGCTGTTCCGCGGGTGTCCTCGGGCGGCCGATTTCCTCCGCGGGAACGGTCGGAGCGAGGCAACGGCCAAAGCGTCGTCTCGACCGCCCAAATTCTTCTTCCCGATGTTTCGCACGGCGACCCTTGCGAGAGCCACACTGGCGGCAGTCCACGGGCCACCGGCGTCACCACTGCGACTTCTGCAGGGCCAGCGAGCAACACCCGTGGACTACTTGTTGTCCTTCTTCTCGTCAGCCTTCTTCTCGTCAGCCTTCTTCTCGTCCGGCTTCTTCTCGTCCGGCTTCTTCTCGTCCTTTTTCTCTTCCTTCTTTTCGTCAGCCTTTTTCTCGGCGTCCTTTTTCTCTTCTTTCTTCTCTTCCGGCTTCTTCTCGTCCTTCTTTTCTTCTTTCTTGGCTTCTTCCTTTTTCGGCTCTTCTTTCTTTTCTTCTTCGGGCGGCTTCACTGGTGTGAGTTTGACTTCGCCGACCACGTCCGACCCGGGAATGGCCTCCGCGAGTTGCTTGATCCCCTCTTCGGTCACTCCGGTTTGCCAGAGGTAAACCTTCTTCAGCGATTTCAGACCGACCAATTGCTTCAGCCCGGCGTCGGTCACCTTGGTTCCGTAGAGGTTGAGGTATTCGAGGTTCTTCAGACCGGTCAGGTGGGCCAGGCCGGCATCCGTGATGCCTGTCTTTTCGAGGTGCAACCGGGTGAGACTTTCCAGCCCGGCCACATTGGCCAGACCCGCGTCGGTAATGGCCGTTCCCCGCAAGTTCAAGCTGTAAACCTTGGTCATCCCTTTCAGGGCAGCCAAGTCAGCGTAGTCGACGGGATCGCTGGCCAAATGGAATGCGACGTCAAGCCGATCATCGTTCTGGGCGATCTCAAGAACCTGCCCGCCGGATTTGCGAATTGCGGCAATCGACGCAGCCTCATCGGCATGGACTACCAGAGTGGGGAGAGTCACGAGAAGGGCCGTCACGGCCGCCGCACAGAGACGATATGTCCGCATGGTGTTGTCCTCCGAAGAGTGCTTCTGATGTATGGAAATTGCCTGTGAGAGCTCTTTGCTCGGATAAAACGCAGTGTACCAACCCTGGCGCATCATGCCAGATCGTGCGAGAACTTTCGCCCGAGGGCGTCCCTGCTGCCTTGGCGTCCGTTCGATGTGAATCTCGCAAGCCAATTGGGTCTGGAGTGGCGATTCGCATGCAACGGCCCCACGAAACGGCGGACAGGACGCCGATGCGGGGCAGGAACTCGTCTCGCCCTGTTTGGGGGATTGCAGTATTCTCCCAGCCGAAAATCGCGGTCCCGCGCCCGAACAACGGTTTCAGGGATCGTCACGCCGTCTCATAAGGGTTGTTGCGAAAGCTGGTTATGTCTTCGGTGACCACTCTTCAAGATCGACGCTCGCCGATTCATCTGATTGGTGAGTGCGTTCTGGCATTCGTTAACGGAATCGGCGATCTGACACTCTTCGCCGGTCGCATGCTGGGCTGGTTACTCGCGGGGCCGCCCCGCGGGTCGGTGATTTGGCCCACATTGCACGAAGTCGGCGTCCGCAGTCTACCGGTCGTGCTGATCACTGGCCTGTTTATTGGAATGGTACTGGCCGTTCAGTCGTACGATCAGTTCGTGATGATGCACCTGGAGAATCGGCTGGGGTCGGTCATCACAATCTCGCTGGTCGAGGAACTGGGACCCGTCCTGGCTGCGGTCATGCTGGCTGGCCGAGTTGGTTCGGCCATGGCCGCCGAATTGGGAACCATGCGCGTGACCGAGCAGATTGATGCGCTGCGGGCATTGGGGGCCAATCCGATCCATTACCTCGTGGTCCCGCGTTTTATCGCCTGTCTGCTGCTGATACCGCTGTTGGCTGTCGTGGCTGACTGCGTCGGCATGCTCGGCGGTTGGTTCTTCAGCACGCAGGTCCTGGGGATCGACTCCTTCTACTACTGGTTCCATGCCGTCAATTTTGTGACCGGCTTCGACGTCGTGACCGGTTTGGTGAAAAGCCTGTTTTTCGGGGCGGCCATCGCCGTCGTTTCGTGTCATCGCGGCTTTAATTGCGGGGCAGGGGCCCAAGGTGTCGGCCGGGCCGCGACGGAGGCCTTCGTCTATTCGTTCGTCGCGATCCTGGTCCTCGATTTCTTCCTCAGTGTGGCGTCGCTTGAGTTGCTGCTCGTCTTGCGTGCCGTTGCTCCTTGGGCCGTCTTTTAATGCCGCAACAAACTCACACATCCAGAACTCCGGAAGCTCCCATCCTCGCGCTGCGCGGAGTGTCGCGGAGTTTCGGCAGCCAGCAGGTCCTTCGCGACATCACATTCGACGTCCGTCGTGGTGAGACTTTGGCTGTCATCGGCGAAAGTGGCTGCGGCAAAAGTGTCACGCTGAAGTTGATGATGGGCCTGCTCAATCCGTCGGCGGGTGATGTTCTGTGGAATGGGAATCCGATTTCCAACCGGACCGAACGGGAGCTTCACCGCGATCGGTTGAAGATTGGTTTCCTGTTTCAGGGGGCGGCCTTATTCGACAGCATGGACGTTTACGAAAACGTGGCATTCGGTCTCCGTCAAAACAAGCGACTGCCAGAAGCAGAGATCGAATCGATCGTCGTCGAACACCTCCGCGAAAGTGGTCTGTCTCCCAGCATCGCCCGAAAGATGCCCTCAGAACTTTCCGGCGGAATGCGGAAGCGAGGCGGCCTGACGCGGGCGCTGGCACTCTCGCCGGAAGTCATGCTCTACGACGAGCCGACCACCGGTCTGGACCCCGTCATGAGCGACGTGATTAACGAGTTGATCCTGCGGACACGCGACCGGCGAGCTGTCACAGGAATTGTCGTGACGCACGATATGACCACGCTACGAAAAGTACCCGACCGGATTGTCATGCTCTATCCGCAGTCTCGGTTGCAACCGAATGAGCCGCAGATCGTCTACGAGGGATCACCTGCGGAGATTTTCGATGCGGAAGATTCCCGCGTCCGCCAGTTTGTCCGGGGCGAGGCCGGCGAACGAATCGAGGAACTCTTTGCGGCGTGAACTCCAAGCCGCAGACGTCTTGATAGACAGAAAAATCCGACATGAACCAACGCAACATTCAATTCCAGGTGGGACTGTTCACCATCGTGACCTGTCTGCTGGGAGCGGGACTCGTTCTGAAGTTCAGCAAACTGCGGACATCGCTCCAGCCGACGTACCTGGTGGCGGTGCATTTCGATTCGGCACCCGGCCTGCGGCCGGGTGTCCCCGTCCAACGACACGGAATGCGAATTGGACGCGTCCATTCGGTCGATTTCGACGAAGAACGAGGTGGCCTCGCGGTCCAGTTGCGGATCAGTGAGCAGTACAACATCCACG